>JAAXIR010000020.1 GCA_012270265.1 Candidatus Poseidoniales archaeon | reverse complement strand
TTTGATTCGCATCGGTAAAGGCGAGCCAGAAACCGTACAAAACAGGATAGAAGGTCAAAATCGCCAAGGCCAAGAGCGCAGGTGCGACATAGAAGTGAGCGAGTTTGGATTTTGTACGACCGAGCTTAGTATCGTTCCATTTTGCAAAACTCAGCAAAGCAATCAACGAAAGAACAATCGCTCCCAGAGCGAAAAGCACTGGAGACGTATCGCCTGCCTCGGGGCGTTCATCAGCAACACTGGTACGCTGAGTGGTCGAGAAAATCAGGACCTCATCGCCGAACACCTCGATAAGATGGTCTTGCTCTGGCACCATTCCCGTCAAGGCACATTGGATGGTTTTTGTTGAAGCCAATGCGATTCTTTGCTGACCCAATTGAAGTAATTCGTTGACTCCATCCGTGCATGAATCGTAACCCAGTAGCAAACCATTGCTTCCCAAACCAACACGAATTTCAGTGTGCAGAGCGCCATCAACAAAGACATCATACGATGTAGCATTCGTTGTTTCAAATTCGATTGTTATCGTACGATAACCCTCTGCAAGCGGAAACGGATCCGCTCGGGATATGGATTCAATCTGTTCCTCAAGTTGCTGGTTTGCACCAGAAAGCGCTTCATCTGTCGATGCAATGCCTGAATAGGCTTGCTCAAAGGCGGTGGACAACGGGTCGTAGACAAGGGACATCGCTCTCGTTGTTGGCGCCGGTGTACCCTCTTTTGTCTGCTCGAGGAATCCTGCAAGTACTGCATCATCGTTGATGTCCGAATCCGATTCGAGCGCAACATGCGTCGGCATCGTGTAGGTTTCAACGGCGAATTCTTTCTGAACGTCCTCGGATGAAAGCCACAATGCGAGTTCAGTAGCAGCGACCTTGTTGGCGCTTTGCTTGCTGACAGTCCAACCTTTGTAGGTCACGAGTGGTGACATCCTTTCACCCGTACTTTCAACTGTAGGTAGCAGGGTTTGGCCAATGTTCAAACGGCTTGCTTCGTACGTTGCCCAGTTCCATGGGCCATCAAAAATCATCGCAGCCTCAGAGGAGATGAATTGATTCTTAATGCCCTCAATTTGCGTGCCTCTTGCTACAACCACATGTTCCAACTCCAGATCGAGCATCCAGCGCATCGCATCACTCGATCCGTTGGAATCAAGCGTTGGTTCACCGTTTTCATCGAACAAGGAACCACCAAATCCTTCCTGTATTGGGAACCACCAATACGCAGTCTTGATAGGGATGGCTAATCCTTGGACATCTTGGTAGGTCAGCAGTTCTGCTGCATCGAGTAGATCTTGCTCAGTCCATGTTTCATCAGGATAAGCGAGACCTTGTGCATCGAAGAGTGCTTTGTTGAAGATGAGGGACAGACAAGCCTGGCTCGCTGGAATTCCATAGAGAGCATCTCCATAGCGCATCGCTTGCAAAGCCCTCTCTTCGAAAACAGCACGATCTTGTGGAGTCAAGTGGGGACGCAAGTCTTCCAAGAGAGGGAATCCGTCGACACGGACTTCCCCAATCGCACCCAACTGGTCACTCGATAAACGCATCAGATCTGGTGCTTGTCCTCCTTGAGCCGCTGTCATGAACAATTGATCTGCATTGCCGAAAGGTACCATCGTGACGTCGACCGTGACGTTCGGATAAGCAGACTCGAAGGATGAGACAGAATTCATGAAGACTTCTTCTTCTTTGCTTTCTGCAGCAAATGTGTGCCATACCTCGAGAACAATCTCGCCATCAGCGTCTGTTTGTTGAGCATTTTCCTGACCACTACCAAGGCATCCTGAGAGAAAAATCATTGAAAAAAGCACAATGGCCAGAAGTCGCTTCCGACGGGAAGAACCTCGAGCCACCCCGTTCATGTTGTGTGCTTGAAATACGCCGACTTAAACAGAACGGAGAAGTGTACTAGCGTTCAGTTTGATTTGTGGTAGGCAACAGGCAATTGTCCGAGTTGCATCCACTCGAGGTACAACATACGTTTCATCTCCAATCGTGCACCTTGACGCCAGCGCTTTCGCATAGTTCGCTCAGCCGCTCGGCTGGGCACAGGAGCAGGTGAAAAGTTGCACGTTGATTCACCGGATTCAGGAATTGGAGCGTCCTCCCATTCCACGCCCCACAGAATCAGCCAATCAGGAGGTGCGACGCCAAAATCAACCTCGTTTTCGGGTTCATCGATGGCCCGTTGTACATCCTCTGTACTGATTTCACCCAAGGCAAGAAGATGAAGCGCCATAGCAGTTCGACGAACTTGATTCCATAGGAAGGCTTCTCCGACGATCTCGAATCCAACCGTACGACCATCAACAATCCAAGGTGTACACGAGAGAATGGTCCGAATTGGGTTCTTTCCTGGTTCCAATCGAGCAAAATTGCTTGCATTGTATGTTCCCTCGAAAAGTTTGAGCCATTCAACAAAAACCTCTCCCGGGTCGTTCCAGAATTCGATACCCTCGAGACGATAGCGGTAGATGCGATGTTTTGCCATCCTCGGATTCCACTCCATTGGAACTTCGCGTACGTCAAGGAACGATATTTCCTCAGGAAGCAAGTCATCGACAGCTCGGACAAACTTGCGAGGTGTGATGCTGTTCCAAAGTGATTGGGCAACGCGTACTGTCCCCCCATTGAGTCGAACGTGAACCCCGGCATCGGTTCGACTCGAAAGAACGAGATTGTGTTCATCAGCATCTTTTGAGATCCAACCAAGTTTCTCAAAGGCGTGGATTAATTCTCCCTGCACGGTTCGTACATCCGGTTGAATTTGACTGCCGTGAAAGGCATCGCCCAAGTAACCGATTCGGAAATGCAGACGCGTTTCTGCATCGGACATACGTGAACCTCAATCGTCTGAAGTTAGGATTTGAGCGGCTTCTTCAGGAGTGTACCCCAGTCCACCAACAGCCCAAATAAGCGCTTGCTTGACCCAAGGCTGAACCATTGGGTTTGCCTTTTCAGGATCGATCACTTCAATGGTGTCAACAATGTTGCGAGCAGCCATGTACAGGACGTCGTCCGTTGGAATGTCTGCCATTTCGAGCCGACGGCTGTAACGCTGGAACTCCTTGACAGCCTGTGGAACACGGCGGCACTCGAGTGCGAACGATGCGAAATCAGCGATGTACTCGTCGTTTTCTTCATCAAGTTCCATGGCTTTCTTGTACGACATCATGATCTTGGTTCCTGGAACAACGTCATCCTGTTCTTCCATGTTGAGCATGTTCGCGAATTCTGCATATGTGTGCTGAAGAACTGCATTGTCACGGTTTGAACGGAGTTTTCCATCAAGATTCTCAACGGCGCCCTTGAGGTCGCCTGCACGGAACAGCTCCATTGCTTCTGCCATTACATCATCGCTCATGTTTCTCTCTCCAGTCTTCCCAATTTTTTGGGGTTCTTGAACACAACGGTTCATTCTTGTCCTTCGTTTTGTTGAGTAAGAATCTCTGCAAGGTTGTCCAATTTGGTCGATTGGCTATGCTTTTTGTGCATTTCATTGAGCAGGGTTTTGGTGTCTTCCCAACCACGAATCTTGTAAAAACAGTGTTTTGGATCTGGTCGAACGGTCTTGATGGTTCGTTGATAAAACATCAAAGCGAAGAATGATTTTAGGAAACCCTTCCCTGCCTTTTCGACCGATGTGTCATTTTCATTTTCCGGCAAATTTGGTGAAACTCCAACACTTCCACCGACAGACTCCTCGACAATGCCAACACCTGAATCCGTGAGGATGGTGAGGGTTGCAAAACCAGTCATGGTTCCAAATGGTGTACGCTCAACTTGAACTTCGGAGATACGATCGAACAGGATACGGCGGTGAGCACGGCTCAGCAAGAACGCATGCTTGAAGATGACAGCGTTGCTGGTGATGGCATAATCGAAACTTCGCTGATAGTAGAAGACAAGAGCCCAATAGCTCAAAGTAAGGGCCAATCCTGAAATGAGGAAATTGTATTTCCAACCAAGGAACGGTTCTACATCTGCATCGGAGAACAAATCACGAACCAAAGCGATGAGACCATCGATTTGAATCAGGACGGGTAGGAGTGTTGCGAGAAGCAACCAAACCGTTACCCACTTGCCAGAGGTTGATGTATTCATCATTCTGTTAAACCATGTCAGGGTTGCCATAACCAGTACAAAACCGAATGGAAGTTTGGAACCACCCAATCCCATGACCCAGACAATGAATTTAGCAAAACCTCCAGAATTTTCGTTCAACAATGCATCAGGTTTCCAAAATAGCATGTGAACGCCGAAGACGATCAGACCAAGAACGTACATGCTCATGAAGCCAACAGGGCTTGGAGACTTCGTAAGAAGTACTTCTTCTCCTTCAATGAGTTTGAAACGGTTTTTCATGGCTTCATCATTGGTTGGAGCTTCAGCCGTTTCTTGTGTATCAACGTCGACGCTGTCTGGCTCCTCGGATTGTACTTCTTCATCGCTCATGCGCTTGCACCGTTATGTTCTCAGCACACAAGCACATAAGCCCTTTGCCGTAAGTGGGAAGAAATAGGCATCATATCGCTAATGAAGCAAGCCCCAACTGTGTTCCGCATTACCACGAATCCAATCGTACATGGCTTCACGCCTTACTCCATGCTCGTCCGTAATCGTGAGCGATTCTACTTCGAGGGGGTATTCGTTGTAGGTCAAGTGCGACCAGATGCCTCCACGTGTCGGTTGATGAAAGTCCCAATAAGCACGTGCAACGGCTTTCACAGTGACGTCGATGGTCGTTCGACCATTCTTGAGTTTCACATGGAAGCGTGGAAGGTTGTTGTCTTGACGGTCTTTCTCCACTCGAACACGCTTGAAGCGTTCGCTTCTTCCATGGACAGCATCATGGAACAGACCACCCTGACTTACAGCAATGTGTGAGACATCTCGCCGCTTCCATTCTCGATGATCTCGACTCAAGATGGTTGTCGAGAGATGGGGCAGGAACCAATCAAGATACGACCCGTCCGAAAAGTGGAGAACCCCCCAATACCAAGGAACACTCGGCGCCTGGACGCAGACTTTTTGGAAATATGCGGTCCCATTCACTTCTTCACCATCGATGGTTCCTGATACCTTTGTACCGTGCAATCGAAGGATATCATAACCGAGTGACCCAAGGTAAGTGGCCGTTGCCTCACGAGCCGTCGACATGGCAGGATTCCATGGTGTCATCTTCAATTGAATGGATTGAACGGCCTCATGCGCAAGGTCCAAGTTAAGCCAAAATTGTGAGCGATCAGGTAGCATACCCATTGAGCAATCGCCTTCAAGCAGTGGGACGACGGCTCCTCCTCCTTGGCCTTCCTCGCCTGGCCATGACGCATGGTTGGAAGGTAGAACCACCATATCGCAGACTTTGGCAATGATTTCGTCATGCATAACCGAACCATCGAACCACCATGCACAAACCATGCCATCGATTTGAATGGCTCCTTGATCATCAAATCCGGGCGTTCCTTTGGGCTTCCACTCCACATCGTTAATGTGGACATGGTCGTTTTCTTTGGTTGACCAAAGAACCATCAGTTGTTTACCCGCCATGGGGTGTTCATCATCATCGAGCATAACGAGCCACCACCACCAATCCCATGTGAGGTGTTCAATGGGTGGACGTTGATTCAACGTCCAAAGAGTCGAAAAATCGCCAGCAAAGGTTTCCATCCTATCCCTCACACAATCTCTTTGGATTTGAAAATCAGTTGTCCTATGAACCAGAAAAACGTAGCTTGGAACAACAAAACGATCACGGAAACAACAGTCGTAGCATACGGCCCCATACCGAGACCTAGGTCGGATTGAGCCCATTCCAGCGCACCATAACCTGGCAATTCATTACCACCACCAAAGAAGAAGAAGCCATCAGGATTCGAACCACCTGCCCATGACCCTGCCTCGGTGAACATCGCCATATCAGGCCACACGAGGTAGGCGCCAGAATCAATGATGCTCATCGACCAACCGACAACAGACATTCGAAGGAAACTTGATTCAGGCACAGACATCGAGAGCAACGCCATTCCAAGTTCCCAAGCTGCAATCGGAAGGGCAAGAATGATTCCATACTTCCAAAGAACGCCCAAGAAAGCGAACACCATCCCGTAGACGAGTGTCGCAAGAAGGGCAGCAAGAAGGATTGAAAACCCTACA
>JAAXIR010000068.1 GCA_012270265.1 Candidatus Poseidoniales archaeon | reverse complement strand
GGATCATCGCGTTCCATATCCTGTAGGACTTCTCGAATTCTTGTGACGACGTGAATTCCATAATCGACACCGATGGCTAAAAGGAGAATCGGTATACTGTTCATGGCCGCATTGAACGTGAGTCCGAAGATGCCTGCAGCACCATAGGTTGCTGCGATAGCGAGTATGGTCAAGCCGATGACGTATGCTGTATCTCGAACAGAACGGAACTTGATGTACAACAAGACAGTCAAGAAAACCAAAGCGAGCGAGGTTAGAATTCCAATTTCTTTACCAATGTTTGCACTTTGTTCGTATTGGAATGCTGAGAACGAGAAGACTCGAAGTTCATCGTCTCCTGTTTCATTCCGCATCTCTGCTATGGAGGCGTCGGTCCACTCAACAACGAGTTCTTGGACATCACCAATGATTTCCGCATCTTTGTAGTTGACTGGGTCGGTTGAAACGACCAAGCTGATGAGAATTGGTCCATCGCTTTCCCATGGACTCGATTTGTCATCCGCAGGCATGGTTGAAATGATGTTGCTTCGATGATCGATGTTCTGCAAACCAATGTATGTTCCTAGTGTGCCTTGAAGCGGCCCTGTCGTAGCAGCAATTGCTCCAATTTCTGCAGGATTTGTACGGCTCTGTTGTAGCCCTTGAATTTGGCCGAGGAGCGTTCCGAGTTCAGCGCTTATGTTCAGTTCATCATCCATTCGTTGTTGCCATTCCGTGACTTCACCAGGGTTCCAATCACGCAATTCCTGAGCGCTTGGTGCGAACGGTGCAGGAATGGCATCGATGGAGGTTTGAAGGTCGTTGAGTGCAATGCTGAAGTTTTCTTCGCTCACAACCGTGACGTTAGCAATGTGCATGGAGAGTGCGTTGCGCCATGGCTGCGTTGTGATTGGATCTTGTGTGTTCAACCAAAAAAGAGCTGAACCCGCTGGACCACTCGTAGCGCTCCCGCCGAAGAGAGGTTCTTGGTACTCAAGAAACCGCTCGTTGGTTGATAGCTCCGCCTCAATGGTAGCGAACTGTTCCCAAGTTGAAGCCTGCTTCATGTCGCCATCTTCTATTTCGTCAATGATACGAACGAAATCGAGCGATGCTTGATATCGATCCTCGATTTCATACAGCAACTCAGTCGTATCGTTTTGAGGATAAAATGCATCCTCACTGTTATCGAAATTGATGAACTGAGCCATCGAAGAAAGGGCTAGGGTGATGACGATGATTGAAGCGATGGTTGCCTTTGGTCGTGTAACAGACAACGATGTCAACGCGTTAAATGGGTTCTCCATAATTCAAAGTGCTCGACTTGATGTATAAATGGCTGTTCAAAAATTGAAACAAATCTTGCATGAATTTGAACACTCATTGATAAGTTCAGAGGGAAACTCACAAGCATGGACAAGGCTCCAAAATGGAAACGGGTTTGTAAATCATCCAAACTTAAGATGAACAAAGTCAAAGGGAAAGCCATTGGGACAAAGATGGTCCTCGTCATGCGAACAGAAGAAGGAATCTTTGGTAGCAATGCACTCTGCCGTCACATGGCTTGGCCCATGCATTGGGGTGGGAAAATCAAGGATGGTTGCTTGCGATGTCCATTGCACCAAACGACCTACCATCCAGAGGATGGTTCGGTGAACGAATGGTCTCCTGCACATTATTTTCCAGCCTATGGACGATTCCTCGGCAAACTTCGAACACCCTCCTCATTGAAAACGTACGACGTACGTGAACACGACGGTTACGTTGAGATCGATCTCAACTCGTAATCACTCAACGTGTCGTAGCACTTGGTCACGAGCAAAGTACTTGGGTCGGTAGATTGGAACGCCTTTCCCATTACGAACAACAACGCGCTCATCGAAGATTTGGGCTCCAATACCTGCAACTCTTGCCCAACCAAAGAAGGTCGTGTAGTAACTTGGGTCCTTGAGTCCAACGTGGTGCAACAATGCACCAGAGGCGATATCGACGTTGGCGTTTGGATTGGAGATTTTTGGATTTTCAGAGAGGACGCGTGGAGCAACTTCTCGTAGCGTTCGAATAATCTTGAAGTTCTCGTCATCAGGACAAATCTTCTCTCCGAGCGCAAATTGAGCGGTGGCTCGAGGGTCTTCTGCTCGAAGGACTGCGTGACCAAAACCGAAGACTGGACGGCCAGCTGCAAGCTCTCCACGAACGAATTGTTCCACCTCGACTGGATCGGATGTTCCGACACGTAGAACGAATTCCAAGCATGATTGATTTGCTCGACCGTGGAGTGGGCCGCTGAGGGCGTTCATCGAGCTCGCCATAGCAGAGTACAATGTCGCATGTCCGCTTGCAACAGCTTTCCCTACAAATGTCGAGAGGTTGCCGCCACCGTGATCCATGTGGAGAACAAGGTAGACGGAGAGAACACGTGCCAACTTCTCTTGGTCAACATCGAGTTGCAAGGTGTGCGTGAATCGTTCGACCATTGACAAACTGGTATCGTCCGCAGGAATGTCATCAGTCCGTCCTTCACGGTATCTGAAGAGGAGACCCATCATGCGTGGCATTCGAGCGACGAGGTTGAGGGCATCCTCTCTCCAATCGTTCTTGCAATCCCACATGCCGAGGGTTTGGATGCCGATGGCAAGCCAATCCATGGGATGTCCATCGCGTGGAAGTGCTGAAAAAATAGGTTCAAAATCGCCTGGAATGGCTGCTCGCTGAGCGAGATCTTGCTTGAACGCAGAGGATTCTTCAGGTGTTGGTAGTTCCTTGTTGTGGAGGAGATAAACAACGTCTTCAGGTTCCATTTCAGCGAGTTCAGCAATAGGGTAGCCACAATAATGGACACCTTCGTTTGGAGTGACAAAAGATGTTCGACAGGTTCCGACAGGAACGCCTCGCATTCCGATGTCAAGATGAGCTTCAGTCAAGTTGAGCAATTGTTCTGCTTCCTTTGTCATAGTCTCACCGTTGTAAGCCAACGCGGTCATTCGTATAAAGGAAAGGACGGAAAGGAATCCGTTAGGTGTGCGAAACTACACCGAATCAGGAATCTTGCCACACGCGAAAACCTTGGGTTGATTGTCGATCAGCATGGACATGCAACCGAATCTCATCACCACTGATGAGAATCGCATCCTCTGCAGTCAGCCCCGGGCATGTTGCCTTCACTTGTTTCCATGAGCGCTTGCTGCGCAGATTTTCTGCCCACCATGGAAAGGCTTTGCACTGCTGTGGACGTACTTGATAGATGCTGCATTGCTTCTTCTCGTCGAGGTAGATGCAAATGCCATCGGATTGATTGGAGCGAAGGACATAACGACCATCCAATGTCGTTGTACAGTCTCTCTTCAGAAACGCCTTCACACTCAATCCCGCATGGTCGGCGAGACGTTGCGCATCAGCACGGGACAGGTAGACAATGCCCCCTGGCTCATCGCAACAGCGTCCACAATCCGGTTGACAGGAGAAGTGAACCCCGTCGGCCCACCAAGCACCTCTCATTCTTCTTCACCTAGAAGTCGAGTTGTTGGTCGAATTGTCGATAAGTGGGCGATTCGAATTTCTTCATCCTCCATTTCGAAGGCTTCCATCGCATCTTCACTCACCAAACCGAGTTCGTGTTCAATCACTCTCAATTCATCAACGATATCGATGAGTTCATTGGCGTCGGCGTGAGCCGTCCGTTCGAGAAGTTGTTCCATCTTGAGCTCGAGATGACGGAGACGAAGGTCATCTCGAACCATCAATCGTTCACGCTCTGCAAGTGCTTCATCGATGGAAGCATCAATTCCTGCGAGTACGTCTGCTGTGCGTTCAATATCGCGGCCACTGACGGTTCCCAAATTAAGTGTGAGATGTTGGTCACGTGAATCCACATCGAGGACGGTTGGTGCTTCTGGTGTCAATTCATCCAGTGTTGTACGCAGATGCATTTCGAGCAAATCGTTCGCACTTGAAAGATCTTCAGCAGATACTTCGGTCGGTTCCCAATCGTCTTCTTCCATCTCAAGAGTCGTCGTATGAAGTTCGATCCCACCTGCATCGACCTCGGAGTAGACAACGTCGGTTGCTCGTTTGAGAATGTCTGAGGCTAAGGAGATAGATGGTTCTGGAATTGCAGAATTCCTCGTCATGGATTGCAACGAACGTCCCGTTAGAACTGTAATGATATCCTCTGGATCGACGATGCTTTCTCCACGCTCATGTGCATCCTTCAGCACCGAGATGGCAGCTTCAACACCTCTCCATGATTGACCTGAGTGGCTGAGAATCTGCATGATGTGTGCATCCTCGAGGAGCATGCCGAGTAACGAAGTTTGATGCTTGATGTGCAAGGCCAAACTCGCCTCTGAAGCCAATTGCACGGTTGAAGCCGAAGCATTGCGCAACAATTCCCAAAGCCTTGAGGACGACCAGTCACTTGGAGGTGAGCCTGAGGTGCAGAGAATATGGACGCCGAGATTGAGTGCATGATCAATGAGATGGCCAACAGTTTGTGCATGGTCTTCATGTGCAGCAATGAGATGAACATCGTCGATCAATAGCAACACCGTCGTTGCGATTGCATCTTGCCAATCATGTGGCAATTGGCTTGCACCAATTAGTTCGGTGGCACGAATGATGCGAACATCACCATCGAAATACCGCAGGGCGCTCTGTCCAGTTGCATTGAGCAAGTGACTTTTTCCAACTTCGCTTGCTCCGATGATGATGTGTGGATTGTGCCGTTCTCCTAAATGGTCGATGATCGATTCACAGACGCTTGTAGCTTGTTCGTTTTCTGGAGTCACCTTCCACTGTTTGAAGGTCTTGCGTTGGCTCAATTCCAACCGTTGCGGCCAGTGTGTCTGGCTGGACAAGGTCGTTGAATGATGCAACCGTTCACCTTGCTTAGGAGCAGACAGGGTTGTGGGTATGCTGTTGGATGGCATATTCCGTTGCTCATCGAGAATCGATGACCAGAGTGGTTGTCCCATTGATGAGAATCCAATTTTGTCGCCCAAACTTCCTTCCGGAATTGTATCATTGAAACTCCTTTCACGCAAATTCTTCATCCTCGATACTGGGTGGGATTTCTCCAGTTCAATCGTAGGCTGGTATTCGATATCCTCACCAAGCACTTCTTTGCTAACGGCAGCCATCAGTGGTCGTTCATGAATTGGTTGGGATGGAACGAGACGGCGTTCTGACGACAAAGTTGCTGGCTTGTTCAGAAGCCGTCCAAGTTTGGACGGATTCTCTTTGTTTTGCTTGTCTTGCTGATCAAGACCCGCTTTTGCCTTTTGCAATGCAATGCGCAATCGATTGGTTTTCTCAATGCTCATGCGTCGCCCTCCGGTTCGTGTTCATCTGAAAACCGTTGTTTTGCTGACGCATGCTCACGAGCATGTGGCGACGTCTTTGTGTTGGATGGTTGATGTTTCGGTGTCGAAACGGCAACCGGTATATGCCCCGTCGATTTAATGGGTGGAAATTGAGCGAGTCTTTTCCCTGCAGTCGATGCTACTGCCTGGTCAATACCTTTCGACGAAGGTGAAGGTTTTGACGGTGGGAATGCATGTTCTCTCGTTGAGGCTATTGGGACAAATTGCTTTGCTTTGTTTGAATCAACCGTTTGCAGGTTTGGAAGCGTTTTGTCATGCTTTGCGGCAGCATCCAACGTATTCCCTTTGGTCAATGGTGAAGTGTGTTTTCGTCGCCGAACAATACGTTGCGGCGTCCGAGGCTTGCGATCGAGAAGACGCTCCACTTGTTCGTCCATTGTTTCAGGCTCTTCGATGGAAACTTCTTGCTCCTCATCAGATTCTTTAGCCCATTCCATCATTTTTGATTGAAGTTCTTCGTCCACCTTCATCGGTTGATGTTCAACTGGCAATGGTGTAGGGGGCTGAGGAACAGTTTGTTCTACAGCAATGACTGGGTCGTGAGTGTTCTCCTCAAGGTGCTTTCCAAGTGCTGTCTCTTCTTCCTCATCGATTGTTTGGAAGTACGGATGTTCTGCTAGGATTTCGACATCCAACAACCACGATTGAAGTTGTTCTTTGCTCAAACGCGAACACTCGCGCTCCAATCGAGATCGTTGCTGTGTTGAGAACGCCTCGAGATTGGAGGTAAGGATGAACACATTTCCATTCAAGCGTGTCTGGTCGACAATGCTACGAATCATCTCAATGACCCTTTGTTCGCCGTGGATACCAGATAGGTACTCAATACCCTCCATGATTAAAGCGCATTTTTTGTGCTGCTCGAAA
>JAAXIR010000072.1 GCA_012270265.1 Candidatus Poseidoniales archaeon | reverse complement strand
CCAGCATTGCAACGACACGCGTCTATCTCGACATCTCCGACCAAACCTTGCGAGAAGTCTACCACCGTGCACAATCCATGCGTCAAACCATGGATGAAGAACAAGCACAACGCGATGAAAAGTTGGTCGAACAAGAGGGTGGAACCGAAACGTTCGGTATTGACGTCTCACGAACGTGATCGCTTTCGCTTCTCAATGGAATCGGGACCTGCCCATTCACGATGTGGGGTCACATCTTGACCAGAATGTCCTGGAATTGGACAATGTTTTCCGGAACGGCATCGTGAACAGTTTTCCTTTGGAGGCAATTCAACAGTCTTACGGAGACGACCGTACTTCCTCCTTGGCATAGACAACCATCGGTCAAGACGGTTTTACAATGTAGCGCTCGAATCGAATCAATTCTTTCGGAACCATGGCATATCGGTCACACTTCGTGGAACCTTCAAGGTCTTACCCTTACGTCCATCATCGGATTTGACCGACTTGACCTTTTGATCGCCCTTGGCTTTCTCCACGGTCTTTTCAGCGACCTTCTTGCCAGCTGCAGTTGCCTTTGAAGCGGCTTTCTTGGTGGACGAAGCGGCTTTCTTGGCCGTATCTTTTGCCTTGGATGTGGCCTTCTTTGCTGTTGACTTTGCCTTTGCAGCAGTCTTCTTGGCAGCGGATTTGGCACTCTTCTTGGCCACGGCTGCAGCCAACTTGGCTGCACTTGCCTTGTTCAATCCAGCCTTCTCAAGTCCAGCCTTTCCTGCCTTCGCAATCTTTGCTGCTGTATTCAATCCAGCCGCTTGGAGTTTCTTTGCTGTCGCTGCGCCTACACCCGGTAGTTCAGTCAAATCTTCGCCCTTGGAACCTGCCTTCTTTGCCATGGTCTCACTTGATGGTCCATACCATCGAGCATTCTTGAACTATTCCTCGTACGCGTCCTGAACTCAGTACTGGATATGAACCAACTTCGGAACACGATCTGGTCCAGCCATAATCGCGTAGAAATCGCCGCCTCCAATGGTAGAATCGCTGGTAACATATTGTACGCCGTCGATTGTTCCGACCACTTGTATGGCCTCAGTTGCAATGTCATAGGAGATGTAGACTTCTTCCTCAGCGACAGAATCCCAAGCATAACCGTAAATGAGACCAGTTGATGGATTGATCTCAAAACCATTCGGACTCATTAAATCCGTGTTCGAGGATGTCAACACCGTTGAGGTCGTGTAACTGAAATCATCTGTACTGATGTTCAGCATTGTGTATCCTCCTCCGTCCATTTTCGCATTGAGGTAGTAGTTTTCACCGTCGAAGGCAGAGGCCCCATCGGCGATTCCCTCGACATCGATCAGTTCAGTGTACTTCGCTACAAGACCAGTGGAAGGTTCGACGGTGATAAGATACTGATCGGGACTGTTCGCGTTGGACGATTGGCCAGGTGAAGCGCCTCCTGAACTACCAGTCGTCGTGTCTGCAGCGTAAGCATAGATGATATCACCTGAATGATTGTATTCTATGCCGGAAACGCTTCCGAGTTCAGGATGGTTCGTGTAATCAAACTCTGTCATACTGTACGCTGACGGATTTGAAACGGATACCTGTACAAGATAAACCGTGGTTCCGCCACGCATGATAGCGAAGTACTCACCATCAGAATAAGTAGCACTATTGCTGACCATTTCAATACCACTCAACTCTGTCAAGGACGCTACAGCGCCGTTGGATGGATCAATGGAAATGAAATGTTCAATCTCAGTCACACTGTCCCAAGCATAACCATAGAGCATGTTGGTTGGGCAATCGATTTCAATGCCACCAATGTTGGTGAAATCAGGATGTGCCGAGAGATCGAATGCGATCATGGTGGAGCTGTAGGTTCCATCGCCAGAGCCGCAATCCGTTGTACCGGTTGAACCACCGCTTGTTGAGCCGCCTCCCGAAGATCCTCCGCCTGAAGAACCGCCGCCGGAGGAGCCTCCACCCGAAGAACCACCTCCAGAGGGATCACTCGGATCATCTGTATCGTTGGTAGGCGTGGTCGTACCACCAGAAGAACCTCCACCTGATGAACCACCAGTGTTGTCATCCGTACTGTTTGTGGGTGTCGCAGTATCTGTGCTGCCGCCGTTGGAATTACCAGAACCGGAGTTCGGATCGGTACCGTTGACCGTCGCTCCATCGTCCGTAGGGCCTGTGCCTCCCGTGTCGTCTTCTGGAGTTGTATCGTCTTCAGGTTCAGTTACACAACCTGCTAAGACAGACGTGCTGAGGAGAAGGCTAAACAGGAGAACAAGCAGTTTATTCATGGCTCAGGACTAAGCCTTGGTGTAATTAACATCTATGCTCTTCGAAGCATGTTTAGTCAATACTGAAACCCATTGCGACGCAATCGATACACTTCTCGACGTTCATATTGCCGATTCCGTCGGTTCGACCGCAACGGTGGCAATATCCAATGTGGCTGACAATGCTCTTGCTCTGACTGGGCTGCACATGCGGTTTTCATCACCGGTCTACTATGAAGACTTGTTCAGTCCTCTAGGTGACATTCATGTGGTTGAGTGCTATCAAACCGGCGGGGTAGTGGACTTGAGTCCCAGACCATCGCTCAATATTAAGCCGCACATTCCAAGTCATGAGTGTTTTCGCCACAGGTGGGATTATTAGGTTTGATTTCATAGTTGCGAACATGCGAACGAAAACCGCTTTGTTGGTTGTAGCATTGTTTTTGATGCAATCATATGCCATGAATCTCGGCAACCCTGCAATGCCAGATCAATTGAATGGGTCGACTGAATATACAAACGACGTAGCCGCTCGTAGTTCATCTGGAATGCTTGCAATTCCGGATGGATCACAGGAAAATATGCTCGATAACCAGAGCAACAATGGCGCCAATGACAACGACGGAGACGGCATTAGTGATGCGAACGATCCTGATGATGACAACGACTGTGTTCCTGATGATTGGGATACGACTCGAACAGACTTCGATGGTGACGGAATTAACGACCATGAAGACCTTGATGATGATGGAGATGGACTCAACGATTCGGACGAAGTGACCGATAGCGACAGCATGACGAACATCTACGATTCTGACAACGATGGCTATCACGACTGCTCGTCCTTTGGAATGTACTTATTCGATATGCTCGAAGTTGAGGTCGAAAAGGTTCCTATCATGAACGGTAACGATGTCATCCGATGGGATGGAGAATTCACCATCAATGCTTCAGACCTTGAAATCGGTGAAACATACGGCATTTCGTGGTGGTTGTTGAACGCTGATACAGGTTACATCATCAACTCAAGCACTGCAAATACATTCACAGCACAGAGTGACTTCCAAGTGATGTATGGTACGTGGTACGGAATGGAAAATGCCACCTATTACATTACAGCCGAACTTTGGTATGCTAATGGAAGCAATGCAACTCATTACCAATTGGCATATTGATACCATGCATTCACGCTTGCACAAACAACTGATTTCGGAAATTCAGATTGCCACCCAATCGCCTTACTTTCAAACCGTAATGTTGTCACAGGTAGCAATCAAACTGAATTTATTTTCGGAGTCGATGAAATCGACTTGTACGCTTACCATCCATGCTTGGTGGGAGGAATGTACGAGTGGAATTTCAGCATAAGCGGTCCAAATGGATACATCGCAAGCGAGTGGACAGAAGGGACCTTTTTCGTCGCACAAGGGCCAGATGATTATGATTTGAACGTGAAATCGTACCTCTCTCAATTTAATCCAGGTGATTACACATGGACCTATGGATTGCGAAACTCCACCCAGAATATTAGCGAGTGGTTTACCCACAACTTCACGGTTGTGGACGATTCAGGAAATCAAGACGATATTCATCCAAATTGTGTAGGGGAATACATGTTCGAATCCATCGAAGCAGATGTGGCGGGACGACTTGATATCTCAATGGTATCGAACAGCATCTTCGACCCAGAATACAGTGGAACCGATATCATCGAAACCAACTTCGATCTGTGCTGGACGCCTACAAATGCATCCGTCTCAATGACTGCGTGGTTGAATGCAACAGATGTCCCGTACAACGGACCGACACACGGTGGGGAACAGATCGACCGTATCGGTTACAGTGGCTACGATATCAATCACCAAGGACACAAATCCTTCTCCGCGAGCCACACCTATTCGCTTATGGATTCATGGAATTACACCGCTGCAGAGCTCGATTCGGGTTGGTACTGCTGGGAAGGCTGGCTCAAGGTTCACGATGCTGAGGGTGGACAAGGTTTCGTCCTAACAGCCCTTATTTTGTTGGATGCCACATGTTTTGAGGTTGTAGAAGAAGAACCTTCAAACAACGAGACGGACCTTCTCGGTTACTGCTCGTTCCCAACCTTTGAAGCAACACCAACTGAATTGTATTCTGGTGATGATTTAACCTTCACATGGACCATGGATGGTGATGTAAGCGACCAAGTCTACCTCGCTCTCATGAGCGGTTGGGGAGCGCAGTACTACTTCTCAAGCATCGAAGACAACGATGGAAGCCACACGATTACATTGCCTGCAAATATGAATCCGAACGCTGACTATACAATCTACATCGAAAGTGCCTACGATGACAACAGAACAACGCTCTGCTGGAAGTATGGCTCCATCGACATTCTCGAAGAGGATGAAGACATCGTGATCGATGACATCATCGATATGTTCCTTAACACGACCGACGAACGACCACGAATATCAATGTGGTATGGTAAGGTCAACCAACACAACGAAGATGGAACATGGATGACCGACCCTGATGGTGTCGCAGGAGCTGGCCTCTATTCTCAGTGGGGCTCTGAAGGTTGGGGTGATCGTAAACTCGAGTACTGCCAACGATTCTGGCCAGATACGGTCGAAATTCGAACCAGTGCTCCAGAGGAGATTGTCTTCTACACACGTGGAAACATTGACGCTTACCTCACGATGAAACCTGTATGGCTCTGTGTTCAGGATACGGATGGCGATGGTATCCTTGACCCTGAAGACCAAGACGATGATGGTGATGGATGGGCGGACATTATCGAAGAAGTTTGTTTGTCCGATGCACTCGATGCAAACGTCGTCCCTGCTGATTTTGATGGTGATGGACTCTGCGATGTTTTGCAAAACTTGTTGATTGAGGATTCTGAACCCGCAGAACCAGGCTTCTGTACCAATGGCGAAATCACTGGTGGAAACGGTTTGCTTGGTCAAACCGAATTCATCGAGGTTGTATTGATTGAGAGGACTGGAGGCAACAATCAGTACCAATTTGAAATTCAAGATACTTCGGGCGAACTGTACGCAGACATTGTTCAACAGCCATGGAATTTTGACTTCGTGGGCTACTACGAATACTATGACGTCTTCGTCTCGAATGCAAATGGTGAATTCGATATGAACGGTAGTTTCATCACAATCCATGCACGCTCAGATTTGTACACAACAAATCACCGCGTAGGACACAACTACGATTAAATCTGTCTACTTTTTGCCAATGGAAACGTCATCTATGCGACCGAAGTCATTGCTGTTGAACTTGGTGATGGATTGGGAATCGACAATCCTGCTGGTCGTCAAGACCAAATTTTGGGTCCTGCAGACCAAGCTTCAACATTCCTTGGGAACAACGAAGCCTCGATTACTGTCAGTTTCTGCCCAATTGACACCGCATCGGAGGATGAAACCGTTCCTGGTTTCGGTGTCATGAGTGCATTCGTTGCGCTTGGAGCTGCGATGCTTGCTGGACGACGTGCTTTGAGGGAAGATGACGAGTGAGCGTCCTCAGGTTTAATCGATGAGACGGTCACTATGAACGTCGACCTCCACCCAGAACGTTCGATTCTCCACGCCCAGGTTCGTAAAGCAAAAGCGAGTCATTGCGTTGATGATGCGGGATCCTTTCTGCGACCGTCGACCTTCAAGGGCCCTTCTTCCAAAGTCTATCTAGGTGATGTAGCGGAAACGTTGCTGCGTTGTTCCACTGGTGCTGAAACACCGACCTTTTCCCATCCACCTGGGTTTGATGAACAACGATGGATCATGGAATACACAGCAGGCTCGCTTCACGTCAGCATCCAGTCTGTGCCCTACTGGGGCTTTGGCTTGCTAACCTCTGGCTATCGTAACGAAGTGGAGATTCGAGGACCTGTTTAGGAGCGAGCGCGGTTGGTGCACGATTGGGTTGCAGCATTGCAACACAACACTTGGGAATTCGCCCATCGTGGGTCTGCCAAG
>JAAXIR010000137.1 GCA_012270265.1 Candidatus Poseidoniales archaeon | reverse complement strand
ACGGCCACTCCGTTATTGCAGCAGCAGGCGATACATTCCGGGCCGGAGCAATTCAACAACTTGAATCGCATTGTGAGAACTTGGGGATTCGATGTGTTTCGAGTCAGCGCGGGGGCGATGCAGCAGCCATTGCCCGAGATGCGATTGAATCGGCAAAGGCGAAGAACATCGACGTTGTTCTGGTTGATACAGCAGGAAGAATGCAGAACAAAACCAACCTCATGAAGGAGCTTGAAAAGGTTCGAAGAGTTGCCAATCCACACCTCGTTCTCTTTGTTGGCGATGCACTTGCAGGCAACGATGCAGTCGATCAAGCCAAGATGTTCCAAGAGATGATGCGCTTTGATGGAGCCGTTCTCTCCAAGATGGATACGGATGCGAAGGGAGGTGCAGGCCTCTCAATCGCTTTTGCAACAGGACGACCAATCGTTTTTGCAGGCGTAGGTCAAGGGTACGACGATCTCCTCCAGTTCAATCCTGATTGGTTGTTGGATGAGATGTTTTCATGAGGGTGAATCATGTTTGAAGACAAAGAAACTGAGACGTTTTTTACCGTCGTTCACATGTTTCAACGCTCTGCTATGGCCAATCTCGGACTCTTGGAACATCCTGCTGGTGGGCTTCAATTCAATTTCTCGGAGGCCAAGGACATCATCGATATTCTTCGGATGCTGCAAAACAAAACCAAAGGGAATCTCGATGCATCTGCAGATGCGATGTTGAAAGGCGTCATTAGTGAACTACAAATGCAATTCATGCAAGCTCCAAAACGCAAGAAGCGTATGGAAGAAGAAGAGGCAAACATGGAAAATGTCCGTCAAACCTTCGAAAACCCACGAGAGGGGCCGGTCGAAGACGTTTCAAGCGAAGAATGACCGAATTCCAATCATTTCATCGGTTGATTGATGAGCAAGGATTGTTTCAGAAGAATTGGTCGCGATGTCTTACGTCAGTGAAGTCTCCTCAGATGAAGCACCGACTGTGTTGATTGTTGATAACAATCAGATGTCGATTATGCGGTTGCGTGAAGTGTTCAAGAAACGAGGATTTGCGACACAAGTCTGCGAAGATGGCGATCTTGCTGTGGACGAATACATCAAGCTTGATCCAGAACTCGTCGTTATGTCTCTGGACATTCCTTCACTCGATGGACATCTTGCAGCCTTAGAAATGCGCGAGCATGGGGGCGACTCACGTATTCTTTTCATTGCTCCAAATCGTCTTCGGGAATTGGCCGTACATGCAACATACTCAGCTGGAGCTGTAGGTTGGCTTGCTAAACCAGTCAGTCAAGCACAATTAGATGAAATCTGGGATCAAGTTCTCGGGCCGATTCCTGAAGCACCAGGTCTTGAAGACCTTGATGAATTGTACCCCGAAGATCGTATCAAGCCACAACCGGACGAAATCCAACTTCCTCCTCTTGCTGAACTCCCCCCACTCGAAACTCTTCCACCAATTGCAGAATTACCAGCAATCGAACCGGAAGTTGTCGAAGTTGCTCGCCCGAAAAAACGTGGCAGAAAACTTCTGTTTTTCCTTGTTATCGTAGGTCTTGGTGTCGGTATCGCATACCAGCAAGGATACCTTGATTCACTGTTGTAATCGATTGTGTTGAACTTGAATCGGTTGAACGTACTGACCGGGTAATTGAACGATTTGTCCTTCCATGATGGTCGATCCATGAGGCGCTTGGATCACTTGTTCACGTTGGTAGGTACTTGTTGTGAGGAGTGAAGGGTCCCCCTGTAGGATTTGACGGTCCAATTTACGGGCATTCCAATAGCCCCAGTACAGCAGTGCGAGCAAACCTGCAAACAGCAAAAGGCCAACCAGAAACAGAAACGCTTCCACGTTCACCGCTCCAGTAATGCTTTCCACGAAGCTTCTGCATATGCAGTGGCAGCAGCAGTAGGGTCACTCGACCCATGAATTCCGGACCCGACGATGATGCAATCCGATCCAGCCATGACCGCTTCGTATGGATCGCCATATCGTTGACCCATCTCTCCGTCACCAGTCGCAAGATTCACCCCGGGAGTCCAGATCATCTTGCCTTCACCAACCTTCGAACGCAACTCACGTACAGAATCAGGATTGGATCCGTTTCCAATAAAGCCAAACACTCCAGGATGGACTCGTCCTGCTTCGACAACCGTAGATGTGTACTCTGGATTGAGAAGATTTCCACGACTGGACATTTGTGCGAGCAATAGAACACCACCTTCTCTTGATGCTTCGGTCCATGCTGCTTGTAATCCGTCGACAATGTCTGGTCCACTAATGAGATGAGCTGTCACAAGATCACTCCACTCTTTGATGTTATAGATTCCACCCATTTGCCTGCGAGAAATTTTCCCGATGTCTGCAAATTTCCGGTCTTCAAAGATGAGAAGGTCCAATGCTTGTGCACGTTCACAGAAACGCTTCCAATCTTCCGTATTCCAATCATCGATGAGGTCGACGTGCGTCTTCAATGCTGCAATGGAACCGCCTACGGCTTCAAGCAGTTCGAACAATTCAGCCATTGTGTATCGATCGGCGGCCAGGCAAACCAAACTCTGTTTCCGACAAGCGACTTGCATGAACGTTTTTGCCATGGGCAAGGTCGAGGCATTCCAGCGTACGCCCCATGCTTCACTTGCCTCCATGCTCAACCCCAAGTATTGCCACCAATCATAGTTTGCGGAAAAGACGCAAACCGTTTATGTCACCTCATCGAGGGAAGAACATGGCGAGAAGGAGTGGATTGGCCGTTCTTCTCATGGTAATGATGCTCAGCATGACGCTCTCAGGATGTTTTGGAAACTCAATCCCGTCCTCGGAAGAAAAGGTCGTTGAAACATACCCAGACATCTACGAGCGCCATACGCTCGAATGGAACTGGACAGGTTCCTACTCTCGGGTGCTTGAGGATGGACCATACGAACCACTGCCTGTCCAAGAAGTGAACATCGAGGTCGATACATCTGGTACTTGGGAAGGCGGTCCGAATACCGCTGAAGTGCACCTCTCGTATTGGTTGCCGTCGAATACAGAAGAAGGTGAACAAGTCCCAGTTATCGCTGTCGTGAGTCCATATTTTGATTATGGGTCTCCGGGAAGCCAATCATCCCCAACCAACGTTGTTAGTGCTGGTCGCGGTGAATTCATTTACGACAATTTCGTACCACACGGCTATGCTCTTGCACAGGTGGCTGTGTTTGCGACCGAAGAGAGCACAGGATGCTTCGACTATCGTGGCGATGGTGAAGGACTTGGTATTCACATGGCCGTCGAATGGCTAGGAACACAGAATTGGAGCAATGGCCATGTCGCTATCTATGGGAAATCCTACGAAGGCGCAACCGCATGGGAAGCTGCTGCACAAGGCAGCCAGTATCTGAAAACCATCGTTCCTATATCCGGTACAACTGCTCTTGGACCACTCCTTTACAAGAACGGTAGCGCAGAAGCACGAAGCCAAGTGATGCACTCCAATTACGGAGGTTCGATTCTCGATTACGATGGCGACGATCTTGACAATTTGTGCGGAGACGTCGTTGAAGGATTCCTCGCAGGACCAACGCGCTATGGGCTTGGTGAACTCGATCCGTACATGGACAACTACTACGATGAGCGAAGCCACATCGACAAGGCATTGGGCAAGTACAATGGAAGCATCTACTGGGTTCAAGGCCTTCAGGATTGGAACGTTGACCCTCACATGGTCTTTGGTGGACCGCCTGGTGTCAATTGGTATCAGGAGTACATCGACAATGGATACGACGTTGCTGGAATGATCGGTCAATGGGAGCACAATTATCCCGACCAATGGACCAAACACAATGCCCAGGATTCTGGTTACGGTGGTGAAGCCATTCAGAACATGACACGGTGGGACTGGGGTCAAGACTTGTTCGAATGGATGGAGTACTATCTGAAAGGTGTTGGTGAGAAGCCAGCATTGCATGCCCAAGTCCAACGAAACGATGGCCAATGGAGAATTGAAGCGACATGGCCACCTGCCGATGTTGAGCGTCTACAACTCGACTTGAGCGATTGCACCAACGATGGAGCATTCGTAGGAGGAGGAGCCCCTGTTGTTGGCGGGGGACAATCGTTGACTGTGGAATGTTCTGCATTAAGCGACACTGACGACCTCCACATTGCTGGTTTAGCAACAATCCATCTGTCCGCAGTTCCGACCTTTGATGGTGGACAAATCTTTGTCGAAATGCAAGACGCCGAGACAGGGCTACGACTCGGGCATGCAACGATGGATGTACGGTACCATGCTGGCGGATATGAGGCGCAAACCGTTGTACCCGGCCAAGAGATTACCATGTTAATGGAATTCCAAGCGATTGACGCACTCTTGCCGGCAGGACACGGCATACGATTCGTTCTGAGCGATCAAGGAGAGGATTACCTCGCCCCTGCATGTGGTAATTCCTGCACCGTCCACGTACTACCTTCACTATCGGTTGCAGAATTACCGGTCATTGAACGCTCCTCGGACGATGTTCTCATCACGCCACAATCAGATGAAGCGGCGAACAATCAGTGACTCTTCTCACCTAGATTGTGATAATTTGTGCGTTTGCTAAATTTCAAGTTACTTTTTCGCGCAATTGTCTAAATCAGAACAGTATCAGATAAGTAAAAATCCTCGTTTGATAACAAAAATAGGTATTTATTGGTCAATAGTGACACTTTATGTCAAAAATAATGAGCAAATGGTTCATATACCGCCCTCACAGCGAGGCGTCTGATACCATGAGTGATAAAGCAAAACTTGAGTATATTTGGCTAGATGGATACGAACCAACGCAAAACATGCGTAGCAAAACAATGGTTCGTTCGAACTTTACTGGAACATTGGAAGAATGTCCAATTTGGATGTTTGACGGTTCTTCAACCAAGCAAGCAGATGGCAGTTCATCCGACTGTCTTCTCAAGCCTGTGAACATCTTCCCAGATCCACAACGTGTCAACGGTTACCTCGTCATGTGCGAAGTTCTCAACCCAGATGGCACCCCTCATCCAAGCAATGGCCGAGCAACAATCGATGACGATGACGATGATTTCTGGTTCGGATTTGAGCAAGAATACTTCATCATGGACGTTGACACACAACTGCCACTTGGTTTCCCAGTCGGCGGTTACCCAGGCCCACAAGGACTCTACTACTGTTCCGTCGGTGGAAAGAACACCCACGGTCGTTCCCTCGTTGAAGAGCACGCAGATCTCTGCCTTGAAGCTGGACTCAACTTTGAAGGAATCAACCAAGAAGTTGCATGCGGCCAATGGGAATTCCAAATCTTTGCCAAGGGTGCAAAGCAAGCCGGTGACGAACTTTGGGTTGCTCGCTACATGCTCGACCGACTTACAGAAAGCTACGGCTACTACATCGAATACCATCCAAAACCAATCAAGGGCGACTGGAATGGTTCTGGAATGCACGCGAACTTCTCCAATGGAGCCATGCGTGACAAGGGTGGCAAGGAATTGTTTGACAGCATCTGTGAGGCATTCGGCCGCAACATCGAGAAGCACATGTCTGTTTACGGTGCACACAACGAAGAGCGCTTGACCGGATTGCACGAGACACAAGCGATTGATCAGTTCTCATACGGCGTCTCCGACCGTGGAGCATCGATCCGTGTTCCAGCATCTGTCCCAACCGATGGTTGGGTTGGACGACTCGAAGACCGACGGCCCGCTTCCAATGGTGACCCATACAAGATTGGTGCTGTCATCATTGAGACGACGAAGTCGGTTTGTTGAGTTCAACTTCGGATCGCTTGTTGCGTATTCGATAAACGCCAAGCGTTATCGCAATGATGAACGCGAGCGTCAATATGTTCGATACGATCATGGCAATGGAATTGACAATGATTCCATAAACAAGCCATAGCGACAGTGAAGCTGTTACGGCAATGAAGGTTGGGAGAGAGATACCTTCCTCCTTTTCATCGACCCAAACGCGACGAATCTGAGGAATCCAAGCAACGATGCCAATGAATCCGGCAACAAGACCGATCGACTCGACCCAAAGTGCTGCCATTAGCCCCACTCCGCAGGTTTCTTTGAAGCGAGGATTCCATCGATTTGCATCCAATCAACCTCTTCAGAGGTGGTTCGTCCGACGACGTGCATCTTCAGCATCGGGCCTTCCTTGCATTTGATGTCGATGTGCCTTCCACCTGAATCACTCAGTGTAATCTGACTTGTTGTATCATTGAAGATGGTGTAAGATACACGTGTGTGATCGA
>JAAXIR010000160.1 GCA_012270265.1 Candidatus Poseidoniales archaeon | reverse complement strand
ATCCGCTGCCTTTGACCTCCTGAAAGAGTGATTCCATTTTCACCAACACGCGTGTTTATACCAAAAGGGTGATGTTCTATTAAAACAATTAATTTGGAAGTCCATTTAAATGCGCAGGACTCTTAAAACCAATTTCTATGGATGCTGTAGAAGCATACGATACGGTTGTTGAAGACGTCGATGGAGCGCTTATTCACGGACCATCCGGTACACTCGTTCCTGTCGGTCGAGAGGGTGAGTTGAGAACGTATGTTGTCTGCAGAAAACGGTTCGATCAAACCGTGGTTCAACAAGGCCTTGAGGCAGGAGCAGACCTCATTCTCGAATCTCAACCTACATCTGCAGATGTTGTCGAGGATGGTGTAGTCATCGATATCGTCAATCAACGCACTCAGGAAAAAACGACCTTGACAGCAAAGTTACTCATCGGTTGTGACGGAGCACATTCATGGGTACGTCGTCGATTCAAGATGGGGCATCCAAAAGAAATGATGATTGGATTCCAAACAGAAGTTGTTGGCTATGAAGGCCAAGATGGTTGGCTCGAAATGTACAGTGGTTCAAGTATAGCTCCCGGATTCTTTGCATGGGTGATTCCATCAGGAAATGGCACACATCGAATCGGTCTTTGGTCAAAAGCAGACCTTCTCGACGGGCGTACAGTGCTCGACTGTTACAACGATCTTCTCGAGCATCCATTGTGGAAAGACCGATTTGAAAACATCACAGAGACGGCACGATACTGTGGCCCAGTACCATCGGGAATGATTCGAAGGCCCTTCAAAGATCGAGTTCTCGTCATTGGCGATGCCGCAGGCATGGCGAAGCCAACAACTGGCGGGGGACTCGGGCCTGGATTCAAACAAATTTCATCAATTGCTGATAAACTTGTCAAACATGTCAATTTGAATCAGTTATCTGAAAAGGATTTGAAATCGGTCACAAAGTCCTCGTGGCCTAAGATGAAGAAGGAACAAGATCGTGCACGAGCACTAAGAGACCGCCTTGATTCTACCCGAACAGACGAGGAGTTGGACGAGCATTTTGCAAATTTTGCGAAACCTGAAGTCATCTCCCTCATCAATGAAATCGGCGATATTGAAAAACCAGTTCCGTTGGGTCTCGCGCTGTTAAAGAAAGTTCCAGCATTCCGTAAATTGGCTTTGCAAGCAGGGGTCAAGCTTCTGTTCACCTGAGGAGAGCATATGTCATCATGGTCAATTGTTCATCGCGTGCGCTATCCTCCATTTGATGATAAACGATTGAATGCGAATGCTGCACCGATTTTTGAAGATGAAATCGCCTCCAATCTCAACGACGACGAAGTCGTCAATGTGCTACCACCTTACACCATTCAAAGTTCAGAAGGGTGGTTAATTGAGCGAACCATCGTTAACACCGACGGAGATTCGTATGACGGTATGACTGAATTCCTTACAGATAGTCAACCATTTGTTGAACTTGTGAAACAACAACGTAGAGGTTGGTACATCCTCCCAAACAAACTCCATGGTATTGCTCGAAGAATGATCAATGCTGCCGTTATTCTTCTCCTCTCAACACTTGTCTACCTCTTCTTGGAACCGTTGTTAAGTAGCATAGGCATACCAAGCGTTGGAACGGAAAGTCTGCAGATTGGTCTTCTTGATTATCCTATTCTAAGTATCGTTGTTGTACCCATACTGATGCTACCAATTGTACTCCGATTAATTGCCAATTTCGTCGATCTCAAGCGTCAACAAGACTTTTTCCGATCACCAATAGAGCAACCAGTTGTCGAATTCGATCTTCCAATTGTAAGTGGAAAGCCATTGTCCGGCCGCATCAAATTGCCCGATGAATTACCAGATTGGAAATCGGTGTCCTGCCATTGGCAAGTGGGTACTCTTCCACCATCAAGAGAGGCTCTCATTGAACTTTCCAATACAACCGAGGACTCACAACCACCTGTCGGCCTCTCAACACCGTTACCGCATCACTGGGAGGCAAGTCTTGATGATGGTACTGCAGGTGGTGAAGATTCACCAATCGAGAGAAAGGATATTCAAGGAGGCGTCTTTTTGCGACCTATGCGTATTTCTGCAGAAGGTGGTGCAGCGAAAAATGAAGAAGATGGAACATTTTCCATCAGTCCTCCAGACCAATCGTGGCCTGGGACGGTTAATTCACCACTGCACCGCATTCATTGGGAATTTATTCTAAAGATAAAACGGAACAAGCAAATGCCTCTGCTTTGGGTTTGCCCAGTTCATGTTCAATTTCCAAATTCAATTGTTCACCTCGATGATCTTAAAATCAACGACCCTAGGACAGAACAGTTCTTCATCGGCGAACGTTAGATTCATGTCCTTCAGCGCCATGTAAGGTACATGGCCAACAAGCCTTTCCTCGCTGTTTTGCTTTCGCTGTTGATGCTGTCAGGTTGTTTTGGAACCGGTGATACGGATTCTGAGATTGTCGAGGAAGAGCCTGCTCCAATCCCATTCACGTTAACAGCAGAGTGGGATAAAGAATCAATCACTGGTGAACTTGGTGAAATTGCAAATCTAAACGTCCTCCTTGAAACGACCGGTGTAGGAGATTATTCTGTCGAAGCAAGCATAACCCACTCTGGTGAGGCTGTCAGCCAGTCTGATTACAGCATTACGAAGAAGACAACAAGTATTTCTGTTGTTTTGCTGCCAAATGAACCAGGTACATACATTGTTGAACTCACGATTTCTCCAACAATGGGAGAACTGATTAGCATGACAAATACAATCGATATCCTCCTTCCAGAGGAAGGGACAACATCGATTGTTGCACCACAATTCCTCGTCGTTGAAGCTGCAATGCTTGTTCTTCAAGGTCAGGTATTGCATGAATCGTTGGATACCTGCACAGCAGTAATTGAAATCAGTGAAGAAGATTCATCCATGACAACGAACGCACTGCCTCTTCAGGAAGATGGACACTTTTCCTACATTTTGACCGATCTAGATGTACGCACAGAAACCTTCGTCGTTCGAACAAATGCAATTTGTGGAGAGTACACCCTTACTGAAGATTCGAAAAACATCACCATTATTGTAGAAGCAAACAACGATGAAGATGGAGATGGAATCCAAGATAGTGTCGATTTCTGCCCAGATGGTTATGGTGAATCGGACGGATGGGCATCGAATACGCAAAGTGATGCTGATCAGGACGGTTGCAGGGATTTTGACGAGGATATGGACGATGATAACGACGGAATCATGGATGCCAATGATGGTTGCACATCAAGCCTCGGGTGGACAAGCACGCAAGAAAACGATCGCGATCAGGACGGATGTCATGACGATACAAACGATGACGATGATGATGGGGATGGTATTCTTGATGTCAATGATGCCTGTTTGAATGGAGAAATCAATTGGCCAGCGAATCTCTACAACGACTGGGACCAGGATGGTTGCAACGATCTTCTCGAAGATTCTGATGACGATAACGATGGCGAGCTTGATGAAACAGACGGGTGTCCGAAGGGTCGTTCGAATTGGCAATCAGAGCGAACAATGAACACGGATTTTGACATGGATGGTTGCTAT
Source organism: Candidatus Poseidoniales archaeon (assembly GCA_012270265.1). Lineage (GTDB taxonomy): Archaea > Thermoplasmatota > Poseidoniia > Poseidoniales > Poseidoniaceae > MGIIa-L2. The sequence continues at coordinate 2,727 of JAAXIR010000160.1, read as the reverse complement.
GATGCAACGGAAGACGTTGATGATGACAACGATAACGTCAACGATGTCAATGCAACTGGGGCAACATTGGATCTGTGCCCAACCACGCCGGCCAATGCAACGGATGTTGATGAATTTGGGTGCGCAGCCATCGAACGTGACAGCGACGGAGATGGCGTCAACGACCTCGTCGATGCATGTGAAGGTACACCGAGTGGATTAACGGTTAACACAGTCGGATGCGCTGACCTCGATGGAGATGGTGTGTTTGCCAACGTTGACATTTGTGCTGACAGTCCTGCAAGGTGGACAATCGATGTTGATGGTTGTGCCATCGTCCAAAAGCCGGTTCAATGGACAGCTGGCACTTCGGTGAATGGGCCAATGGACATTGTACCAACCTTTACAGTACCAACGCTCGATGGTACGTTTACATTCCAGAACAAGTGGACTGGAAATGATGTCTATTTGTTTATGTTCAAGTATACAGATGGCAGTGGGAACTCGAATTCAGCAACTTGGTCGACAAATCCAGGAACATTTATCCGTAATTTACCTGACAACACCCACCTGTTCTACGGTTCCTTTGATTCAAGTTATCACAACGATGTGCTCTCTCGAAAGAGCGATGTTGAAGCACGCCTCAACCCGAGTGAAGAAGAACAGTGGGATGGCCGTATTCATTACATCGACATGGATGCAAGCAACATTCAGGGCGGCTTAGGCCAGATGATATCCAACTTCAACAGTCCGTTCTTCATGGGTATCGATCGATTCCAACGTGCACGTGATACTGGCTCAATTTATGCATGGGTTTCACAAACAAATGATCCATTCCACTACACATACGAACCACACCAATGGAATGCTGAATTTGAACCAGAAATTCGAATGCAAGATTCAGGTATCGACGTTGTAACCCTCTACGATTTCGATCGACATGCTGGTGGGTGGGGAGCCAATCACAATTCGTACAGGAATGCGACCTTCACATTACCAGATAATTTGTCATCGTACGACACACTCGAAGTGTTTCATGAACATGCTTGTGATGAGAGAGCAAATCGGTATCAAAAGAGCGATGGAAGTTATGGAGGATGTCATGAATGGGATTATCTCGCACATCTGTACATTTGTGATGCAGACAATTCATCGGTTTGTGGGACCGAATTCATGCGCTGGATTACAACGTATGGGCGAGAAGGACGATGGTTAACCGATATTAGTCCGTATTTGTTTATGCTCGAAGATGATCAAGAGCGAAGATTCAGATACAAAGGCGCAAACAAAGGAGACCTTACCATCAAATTCTTGTTTTCAAATTGGGGAAGTGGTGAGCGAGCGTTTGATGCTGAGTTTGGATTCACTGGAGGACAATTCGATGGAACATATAACAATGAAAGTCGATATGTTCGAAGCCTGAATTTCACTGTTCCTAGTGAAACGACCAGAGTTGAGATTGTTGCAACCATCACCGGACATGGTTTCCAACAGGACGATGCGAATTGTGCTGAGTTCTGTGACCATCAACATCACTACTACATGGATTCACACCACACCTATGAATGGCATCCAATCGTCTATTCGAGCACAGGGTGTGAAAACGAAGTCAACAATGGAGTCGTCGCCAATCAATTTGGTTCATGGCCGTTCGGGAGAGCAGGATGGTGCGCTGGTCAAGATGTCAAGCAATGGAGTTATGATATCACTTCTTGGGTTGACATGAATGGCCAGAACAACGAATTGACCTATCGAGGTCTCTTCAATGGACAAGAGTACAACCCAACAGGCGAGTCGAGCAAAGGTGGACGAAACATCGTCGCAGAGATTTGGGTCGTCTTTTACACCAACTCAACCGCTTGACGTGGTGGTTGACTGTTCGTCTCAGGTGCGCCGACGAGAGCATCAGGTGTCTCAAGTAACTCATAATCGCTGTTGCGTCGCTTTGGAATGAATCCTGCACGTTGAATCGAAAGCTGTAATTCGTATTCCGTTGCACTGAATTTGGTCGTTCCCGAAGCGGAAACAACGTTTTCTTCCATCATGGTTGATCCTGCATCATCAGCACCTGCAAGCAAGGCCATTTGTGCAATACCCATCCCCATCGTCGGCCATGATGCTTGGATGTGGTCCACATTATCCAAGAACAAACGAGCAATCGCAACATGGCGCAAGTATTCCGTTGATCCAGCGCCTCGTTCAAACTTGTTTTGACCACGATTTCTTTTCCCGAAGGTGTTGGTTTCCAACTGCACAGGCCATGCAATAAACGATGTGAAGCCAGGCAACCCGAGCGAACGGATTTCTTCTTGTTGTTGTCGAATTCGATGAAGATGTTGAACTCTGTCAGCGTTTGATTCACCAAATCCAATGACATTGGTTGCGCTTGTTGTCAATCCGAGAAGTTGGGCTTCTTTCATGACCCGCAACCAGTTGTCAGGATGTCCTTTTTTTGGAGATACATCTTTTCGTACAGACTCAACAAGCATCTCTGCTCCACCTCCTGGTAGACCATGCATTCCAGCATCTTTGAGATGCTACAATACTGTCTGAGTTGGTAATTCGGTCACTTCAGCAATTCCTTCAATTTCGATAGGCGAGAAGCAATCCAAATCGATTGTTGGATGGCGTTCTCTGAGCGCTTTGATGAGATCGATGTACCAACTGAATTCAAGATCTGGATTCACGCCCCCTTGCATCAAAATACGGGAGCCTCCTATTGCCTCAAGTTCCTGAATACGGTTATGG
>JAAXIR010000130.1 GCA_012270265.1 Candidatus Poseidoniales archaeon | reverse complement strand
AATCTCCAGACGGTCCAAAAGGCGGCTTCAAGTTGGCCGATGACGATCACAACGAACCGGTTATCGATGGAAGCGGTCGCTTTGACGTACGACGCCTCTATGGACAAGATGGCATGATGCATTACGGTCTGAAAGCCATGCTCTTGTAGTTCTAAAGGCTTGGATAGAAGGCTTCATAGAAAGTCTGTCCCGTGGCTAAAGTATGGCTGGGTTTGGTGGCATCCGCAAAGGAAGAAAGGAAGCGGCTGACAATCTTTCAATCCAAGATGATGGGGATTGTGCCCGTTGTGGTGGAGAAAGCCAACCATCGACCATGGAAGGTTATCTTGTATGCAGCCGGTGCTCGTACGAGTGGGCAGATCCAAATCACGTCTCTCGCAAGGTCCGTGGGCCACCGCCGAATCACCGTCGTGATTCAGAATTGAATAACGAATTCAAGGCAGAAATGGAGCGAGGTGACCTCAAAGGCGTCCTTGGTGTCGATTCGAATCTCTCCGCTGAGCAAGAACAATCGCTCAAGCGATTGGAGGATAAGTGGATGAGCGGAATGCAAGGGCACTACAATGCTGCATCTGAGGATCGCAAGCCACTCATGATTAGTTTTGACGATGACGACAACTTGGTTTCAACAGAAGTTGCTGCATTGACCATAGTCTCCAATGGATTTGACGGAGGAGAAGAGATTCGCCTCGAATACCCTGGCAAAGGAACCGAATTTTATGCTTACAATGAACGAAGCCCAACTGGATGGAAACGTGGTCGCAACAGTGAAGATACGGCAAGATCGATTACCAATGTCATCAATCGTTCGTCACGGCTGGTGTACGCAAATCTAGATGGCAACCGCATTTCCTTTGAATTGCGAGATGATGCTCTGAAAGCAGAATCACTTGTTCTCTTCGTCGATGACCCTGGTGGCCAAGACATTGTGGCAGAGAAGGGAGGCGTCATCCTTGATTTCCGTGATGTCAATGTCTTGGACGATTATCGAAATGTCATCGCTTTGGTCCTTGAAGATGGCATCATTTCGCCAAGTGAAGATCAGATGATGTGGGTTATGCGCCAACAGCTTGGTGTAAGTGAAGAACAGCATGTTGCTCTTGTTCAGGAAATCTTCGGCGGTAACGCACTGAAGGAGTGTCCAAATTGCAATCAAATGGCTGAACTTTACCCTGAGTACTCAGCATGGTATTGCCAGCCGTGTGAAAGTTGGCTCTAACCCATGTTCTATAGAATTATGAGCGCATTGAAATCCATACGTTTTTGGCGAACGTGAGCGAGGGATGCTTCATAAGGTGGACGGTGTTCCGTTAGAATGGCGAACGCTATGGCAGAAGATGTATTGTATATTGGAATTGATTTGGGAACATTTCGTTCTGTAATGGTCTCCTCAGGAAATCACGAAGAAGAAGAACTCACAGTAATTGGGACTCCAAAAGACCCAATCGCACGAAATTTCCTCAAGCGAGATGTTCTCTTCGGAGAAGATGCTCTGAAGAACAGACTTGCATTGAACCTCTTCCGCCCACTCGAGCTCGGTGTCATCAAGGATACCGTCGAAGATCGACAATTCATTGCCCACTTCATCACCCATCTTATCGGTCTAGCAGACCCTGAAGAGCACGACCGTGTCGTCGCTGTTATCGGTGCACCTGCTGAAGCCAGCCACGTCGACAAGACGGCCATCTTTGATGCTGCTGCAGGTAGCGTCAACGCTGCAATGATCATTTCGGAGCCATTCGCTGTCGCTTATGCTCTTGACATGATTGAGCACACACTCGTCATCGACATCGGCGCAGGAACAACCGACCTTTGCCGTGTCTACGGAACCATCCCTGGTCCTGGCGACCAAATGCACACCGGGTACGCTGGAGACTACGTTGATGCTCAAATCATCAAGGAAGTCCAATCCAAGTACAATGGAGCTCAAATCACAAAGGACATGGCTCGACGCTGGAAGGAACAATACTCCTTCGTATCGACCTCAACGCCTGATGAGCCAATCATGGTCGACTTCTCCATTGAAGGAAAGGCCATGAGTCTCGACATCACAGACTGCATGCAACGAGCGTGGGAGTCCATTGTTGACCCAATCGTTGAGAACGTTAAGCAACTCATCGCTGATTCAAACCCTGAATACCACGACCAATTCCGTCGAAACATGGTACTCGCAGGTGGCGGATCAGGCATTCGTGGCCTCGGTGCACTCATCGAACGCCGACTCTCCGACATGGGCGATGTCAACATTCACGTAGTCGACGACCCAGTTCGACTCGGTGCGATGGGTGGTCTCCGCTTGGCTATGGAAGTACCAGAAGACATGTGGAAGAACCTCACTCTCGCATCTCGTTGAGTTGTTTCCATGAACAAAGGGCTCGCCATAACTGGTGGCGTTCTGCTTCTTTTGGCCCTGTTTGGTTTTGTATTTTCTGTTGCAGGGATTGCAACTTACGAACCCAACAGCGATAACATTCTGCACGATACGGAAACTGACGGTACAGTTTTCAATTTCGATGGCACATCGAGCTGGCTGGAGGTTTATGCAAAGGGCGATGTTGATTGTTACAGTTATTCCATTTCAGTGACGGATGACATGTTTGAGTATTTTTATCCAAATTGTGATGCTGGAACAGAAATTACTGGGTACACATACCTTGGTGATGTTGAAATTTACGATGCTGGAACTTACAATATCGATGCTGAAGGCGATGTCGTGATTGTTGATGCAGATGATCTCTTCGGCCCGGTGTTCGCGATGTGTGGCGGTGGTGTTTGTTGTCTAGTGGGCCTCATTCTCTTGATTGTTGGACTTTCTACAGGTAAAAGTGCACCTCAAATGATCGTATATCAACAACCTGATGGAACGATGTATCAACCAAACCAGACAACAGTTCACCAATACATCCCTCCTGGTGTGCAACCAACTCAGCAACAATTCGCTGCGCAGCCACAAGTCCAGCAGCCACAGATCCAGCAAACACAAATCCAGCAGCCGGAAAACATTCCTCCTGCTTTTGAGAAAAGCCCCAATGACGTCCCGATTTATCAAACCGATTTTGATGGATTTTCATTCGAACACAAAAAAGACGATTGAGGCATCATGATTTCAAGAGATTCCAACGTTGTGATCTTGACGGGTCCTGGTATCACCGCCTCGTCAGGAATTCGAACCTTTCGTGATTCGAATGGATTGTGGGAAAATCATCGAATTGAAGAGGTTGCTACACCCGAAGGGTGGCAAGCCAATCCCCAGCTTGTATGGAATTTTTACCAGCAGCGACGAAGACAATTGTTGGAAGTCAAACCAAACCAAGGCCATGAGGCATTGGTATCACTCGAGAATTACCTGCAAAACTTCCTCTTAGTGACCCAGAACGTCGATGACTTACATGAACGGGCAGGCTCAAAGAATTTGATTCACATGCATGGAGAACTTGCCAAACTGCGATGCGAAGTGTGCAGCCATGTTGAGGAGATGATGGAAGATGAACATCTTCAGGAAACCTTCCTTTCGTGTTCAAAGTGCGAAGGTCGACTACGACCACATATTGTTTGGTTCAATGAGATGCCTATGCAGATGCCTGAAATTGAGAAAGCACTGTCCGAGTGCGATGTCTTCATTGCCATTGGAACAAGTGGCCACGTCTATCCTGCTGCAAATTTCCTTCATATGGCACGTCGTTACGGTGCGCATACCATGGGCATCAATCTTGACCCACCAGAAAATGTCTACTTTTTTGATGAATTCATCCAAGGGAAAGCTGGAGAAATTCTCCCAATGCTCATCGAAAAGTGGACGCAATCTTGACCAATGTTTTTGCAACGTATTGAGGAGTGACAACCATGCGAGTGAACACCTTGTTGATTTTCATCTCGATTGGGTTGCTCATTGGGATTTCAAGTTCTTCGATGGTCCAAGCGCAAAGTCAAGCCGAAGAGAATGAAATGATTCGAATCCTCATGACGCCACCAGAAGCAGAAGTCACTGGAATGTATGTTGATGAGCATGGTCGTTTCTTTGTCAATGCAATGCATCCTGATCCGAACAATTACGATGCAACCATCGGCGTCATCAATGGAGTTGATTGGAACAATTTGCCTGATGTTGTCCCTGAACTCGCAGCATCAAGTCAAGCAAGTGATGTGTGGCACGGGATTCGAAGTGGTTACGGTGAATATCAGGTTCTTCTGCAAGCAGGAGATACATTGAGTGATGGCCGTCTCGCTGGAGGAATCTATTCCATCGCCAATGGAGAGGAAATCCTCGTCAGTCAGAAGCCAGATTTCAATGCGTTCATTCCGACCAATCAGGATGGAACAAGGGGTTATCTCTACACAGCATGGGAGGAAAGGCCTGCTGGAATCAGTCAGATTGAGACGAGCTGGAATAACGAAGATTGATATTCAATGGGATTCATCAGCCGAACAGTGGGACGTCATCAGCAGTCAAATCTTGAATCTATCCAGCATTAACGGAGGCTGGGTTCTTTGCTTTGGAACTGTGAGTCCATGGGGATCGCCACTGTTCTCAGAAGAATTGTACTTTGATGATACAGAGGATTGGAACAATGTGAACTATCGCTATCATCAGGGTCAGCAATTACTTGCATCCTACCTAGGCTCGTATCCGAATCCTTACGATTATGGGTTCATCGTTGAGATGGAGGATTCGGATACCAATAATCCTGACTTGATTCGTCATTACACGATGGGACGATATTCGCATGAAAACGCACAGGTGATGCCGGACAACAAGACGGTGTATCTCAGCGACGATGGTTACGATACTGTATTGTACAAATTCGTTGCTGATGCACCAGACGATCTAAGCAAAGGAACACTGTATGCTGCAAAACTCATCCAAGATTCAACGACTGATTCGTCAACAACGGGATTTGATGTTGAGTGGATTGAACTAGCATCTTCTTCGAATGCAGAGATTTTGAATTGGATCGATGATTATGATGGAATTACAACAGACGATTACATTCAAGGAGAGAATTCGTACATTACTGACAACGAAATCAATGATTGGGCTGAAGGACGATTGAATCAAGATCTCAACAACGATGGAATCATCGGTTATTCATTGGACGATCGTGTCGCTTTCCTCGAAACTCGTAAGGCAGCAGCTGCGATTGGTGCTACAAATGAGTGGAACAAAATGGAAGGGGTTGTGTTTAATCAAAACGCTCCAGAGTACGTTTACATGGCCATGTCCAACATTGATCGTGCCATGACCGATGGGCAAGGGGACATCGACGTTTCAGACAACTTCTGCGGTATTGTATACAGAATGACAATGGTCGATGAGTGGGATATCAATCGAATCGAGCCTGTCATCATTGGTGGGCCATATACCTCTTCAGCACAATACGAATGCAACAACAACAATCTTGCAGGACCAGACAACATCCTCGTGCTCAATGATGGGAGTATCTTGGTCGGCGAAGATACACGAAAGCACGAATACAACACTGTTTGGCTTTGGAGAGAATACATCGAACCAGTCATTGAAGTTGATGAACAAATTCAATTAAAGTCGATGAGCGTTATCAATCAACCACAAGATTTGTCGAGTTCGTGGACCTATAATCTCCAATCTGAAGTCAGCGATCTTGCCATCGATACAAGCTACACTGCACTCATTGTAGCAAAGAATGCGAGCACCGAGGAGTGGAGTGGTATGTGGTGGTGGAATGACATTCAATCAGATTCTGTCCAATATCAACAATCCATCGCGTTAGAGAGGGGTTGCTACATTATCGAAGGAAGCCTTTACGAAAAGAATGACTTAAACAGCAATTCAGCTGATGCTATCGTACTTGATCAATTCCAACAAGAGTTGATTGTGGGTTCAGGAACATGTGATGATGGTATCTATACTGAAGTCGTCGAAAACATTGATGAAAACTCGACCGTTTCTGATGGAGACGAAGATACATCCGTTCCAGGATTTGGTGTTGTTCTTTGCTTTATTTCGGTCCTTCTTGCAACCCTTCGAAAAGAGGCCATAGACAGTTAGGTATGATGTGTTTACGAGGGTACCCCTGTGTACAGTCTTAATCCAATGAAGGAAGAATCAACTTCAATAGTTATCACCTGCACAGAATGCTGTGGGAACCGCTTCATTAGATGAATTGAACTGGCTCAACCGCTTTGTCACAGAGACGCCAGGTGACGATGAAGTTGGTGGAAAACCGAGACAGGTTCCACGCACCTGTTGGTCACGGGTCCATCCAACTGCTGTTCCTGAACCGAATCTGCGCCTCTGGTCCGATGAAATGGCTCAGGAATTGAATCTTAAGATGGGTGATGGCGACG
>JAAXIR010000117.1 GCA_012270265.1 Candidatus Poseidoniales archaeon | reverse complement strand
AGGAGGGCCTCCAGGAGGTCCTTTGTTGAACGCAAATGTTGAGGAATTAGCTCAACCGTTCACTCGACATCTTCATGCTGCCCACACCTTGGTGAAATTGCTCACACCGGGAATGATTATGGCGAATTATGGTCGAATCATTCAGATCATCTCGACAAGTGTGCGCGAACCGATTCCTAACCTTGGCGTATCAAATACGCTTCGTGGAGCCATGGCTTCCTGGGCCAAATCTCTGTCACGGGAACTTCATCCCTCGATCACCATTAACAACGTTCTACCAGGTTTTACCGATACGGAGCGATTGGGAAGTTTGGCCCAATCCATACATGAGCGAACTGGCCAATCGATTGAAGCCATTCACGATGGTTGGATGAGTCAAGTCCCGATTGAACGGTTGATTGATCCGTTGGAGACTGCTTCAGTGATCGCCTTCCTCGCCTCACCTGCTGCTGGAGCAATACGTGGCGTTTCCTTGCCTGTTGATGGCGGTCGTCTGCGAAGCATCTGAGGTAAGAAAAATCAATCCTCAACAGACTTGGTTTGACATAACCTCAAGAAGGGCCCTCTACGAAGAATGCACATGGGTCACCTCAAAGACGTTGGAATGGGATATTTTGAACACATGATTGGAGCGTACAAACTCGCTTTCCGATATGCGCTTGGTGCTATACAACTTCTCATTCACGGATTGATACCGGGTGTTTTCATTGATGCAGGTAAGAAGACGTCCGACGCATACAAGCGATAGTTATCTCTAGTCATCACGGCCTTTGAAATTACGGCCAATAAATGAATGGAAAGGTGTTTTCTTGATCTTTGCATGCTTCCATCCATCCAAGTAGTACGTCACCAAACCAGCAACAAAAGCAGCAGATGCTCCAATGAATGCCTTATCTCCAATGAAGTAAATCAGGAACAGACCTGCAAGAATGCCCCACAATTGCATGAACGGATACAATGCGCCTTTGTATGACGGATTCCAATCGTGACGATCGCTTGTTTGTCGAAGAATGATGACACAGGTATTGATCATGATGAAAATCATAATCTTGAACCCAGATGCTAGTTTGACGACATCCTTGAGAGGTACGAAGAAGATTGCAAGACCCATTGCCACTCCCGTGACGATGATGGGCCAGTGCGGCGTTTCGTACTTCTCGTGAACACGTTCAAGTGCTGGAGGAAGCAACTTGTCTTGTCCCATCGCAAACAAGAATCGAGAGGATGCGAGAATACCTGCAAGCGCCATTGAAATCATGGCGAGAACGGAAATAATCGCTGCGAAGATACCAAACTCAGTACCTGCCACATGTTCTGCAAAAACAAAGATTGGATTCTCGACAATTTTACCATCAACTTCCCACCACGTTCCAGGAATTGCTGCCATCATTAGGTACGCAATCATTGCATAGAGTACTGTCGCAATGAGCAGTGAGAGCAGCATACCTGCTGGTAGGTTCTTTTCTGGATCCTTCACTTCGCCACCGATTGCTGCTACTTTCGTAACACCCGCATAAGCAACAAACACGAAGGCGGATGTTTCAGCAAGCGTCCAAAGGTCGGTGTCAAAGGCTGCCTTGAATGGCCGTGCTCCGTCGAAATCCGACGAGAAGAAGGCGGCAACACAAGTGATGAGAAGCATTCCGAGCGTGACGATCAGTACTGGTGTCTGAATCGCTTTGACCTTCTTGACACCAAGAATGTTCACGATGGTGATAAGCACCAAAGCACTCATCGAAAGTACGAGCATCTCCATATCGATATCAAAATACGTTGTTACAGCGATGAAGTAGGCTGAAAATCCAATCAAGGCGAAACCTGATTTCAGCAGGAACGAGGCCCACAACCCGAGACCGCTGATGGTACCGATCATCGGCCCATAGGTCCGCTCGAGGTAAACATAGGAGCCACCACTCGATGGCATGCCCGATGCCAATTCAGCTTTCGAAATAGCAGCAGGCAAAACCACTGCTGCTGCGACGATGAAGGCAAGCCAAATTCCTGCACCCATAATCTCAGCAGCAAAGGTTGGTGTCACGAAGATACCCGGAAGCATGGCAGAGAGTGAGATGATAACTACACCAGCAAGACCAACGCTTCGCTTCAAGGTCTTCTTGATGGTTTCAGTTCCTTGTTCAACAAGAGAATCGAGTTTTGAAATTGGCATGACAACATCCCCGAATTCATGCACAAAGAGTGCTTACATGTCCCTTCAAGCAAACAAAGGATATATTCTCTTGCATTTTTTGAGGATACATCTTCCCGAATTCCGGAAGTTAGATTTTAGCGATGACCTTCATTTCAACTGCAATCGGCGTTGGTAGAGCACGAATAGCAAGCGTCGTTCTCGTTGGACCATAATGGCCGAGTGTTTCTGCCCACACCTCGCTGTAACCTGCACAATCCCGATCCATATCAACAAGGACGCACGTAACATCAACGACTTGTTCCATCGACGATCCTGCCTCCTCAAGGATTCGAGCAATGTTTTCGACGACTGCTCGTGTTTGCGCTTTGATGTCATACTCAAGTGGTTCTCCATTCGCATCTCGAATTGGACCACCTGGAATGGCATTTGTCCCTGGCTGCCGAGGACCAACGCCGGAAAGGTACAGAAGGTCACCGACTCGTCGAGCATGAGGGTACAATCCAACAGGTGTTGGCGCAGAGTCTGTGTTCACCGCATCCTTGCCTTCTGCAGGATCCCAGAGTGCTGGACCATTGTCGGCAACGTGTTTCGCTTCAGGAGTGTTCTCACTCCCCTCTGCATCGAGAACGTTGCGTTCTCCATGATACACTTCTACGTCGTCCTCATCGTATTCCTTGTCCCCCATTCCGTTTGATGTGGGGTCAAGATGAACAACAGCGCCTCCAGCTCCATGCAACGCTTCGTACGCAAGGACTCGGCCGGTCAAATCGTTTCGATTATCGTTCATGGCGGATAGCCACCACATCGGCTTGAAGGTGACAACCTTTTGCACGCGAATTTGCTGATGAATGGTGCGAGAGAGTTGTGCAACATCCTCGAGACGTCCCTCTTCAAGGAACTCGAGGACCTTACGATTCCATTCATCATCCTTGAGTGAGTGAATCTTATCATCAGCAGCATCAATAAATTCCGTGAACATCCGGTTGGACATCGACATTGCAGTGACTGCAACCGCTTTCTTCCCGGTTGATTTCAAGACATCGAGGCACGATTTTGCAAGAACTGTTGTTTCTGCACGGTTAGCATAGACGTTGGATGAAACAATAACTGCTGGAATCGCATTGTCTGGATTGAGGAGTTTCAGGGCGACAACCGAACCGACATCTATTGGAAATCCATTGTAGGCAACAGTTCTACTCTGAAGACCTCGTGCATGGTTGGCCTTGTTCCAAGCCTCTGCAAATTCAGCATCGATTCGGAACGAATAGTCCATGGATCCGAGGTCGTGGAAATCCTGATCAACCAACGTCCACGTTGGATTTGGGTCGGCTTGAATCTGATGCCCAATGATGCTCGGCCATGTTGTCGAGTAGATGATAATCAAATCTGCTCCACTGTCTGAAATCTGTTGGCGAGCTTCATCAAAAGCATCTCGTAGCCTTTGCCAACCTTCGTTTTGTTCAGGAACCAAGAGAGGATGCGGATGGACAGGAACCACGTACGAAGCAAGGACAGGGTTGGTCAAACTCAGACCTCCTCATGAGCGTAACAGGGCCATTCAACGATGGCATTTCCAGTTCCGATAATGGTCCCGTATCCATGGAGGATGGCAGGATATGTTGGTACGGTCAAGGTGCTGAGGAGCCAAGTCAGACCACCTCCATCGGATTCAGCGATGGCTTGTTCGGTAAATTCAGGCATCTCGTCGATAATTCGTTGAGCTTGCCCGGTCCGCATGTAGTCGATGATTCGCATGTCCCAGAGGTGCATTGCATGGCTCGTGATGTGCTCTTTGCTCATGTCCTCAGGAACATCAGATTCTGTTGTAAAGTGGCGATGAGAAAGTGAATTTGATGCGAGCACAACGGCTTTCTTACCACTTTCGAGGATGGCGTCGCGAGTCACTCGACCAAGTTCCATCATCATCTCTTGCATAACTTCAACCGAGTAATAGTGGCGAGAGCGATTCGATGATATGACAACAAGAGGTTTGTCGAAGGCTGGATTGACCATGTGACCAGTTGTGATCGTCCCATAATCGACACGGAAATCTGGATTTTCCATCATTTTCACGGCAAGACCTGCATCCGCTGCTTTGTCATGAATGGCTTTGCTCAATTCGACATCGATGTCAAGGTTGTACGAATATCGAAACAGATTGGGGAAGATTGGGTCGACCGAAAGCCCCTCAAAGTGAGGCAAACCAAGGAAATGTGTTCCTACGTATGTTTGCCAATGTGGGGAAAGGATGACCAATACATCGTGATCAATCTTCGAAAGCGATTCGCGTAGTCGTTCGTATCCCCACCTCAGCTGCTCCCAACCTCCTTCAGAAGTTGGTTCGTTCTGTGGAGGATTTTCTGCGTATACAAGATGAGGTGGATGCGGTGCAAGACAGCCTGCAACAATCGAACCCTTGGCCATAGTTCGACCAAGCATAAGACGCATATGGATGCATCGCAACAGAAGGCTAAACCTCAAACGAGAAGGGTCCAAGCCCAAAGCATGTCGGATATGGACGATGCGCCTACAGCATCAGAAGAATCACAGACATTCGACACCGACGATGCGAGCGTTACCGGAAGCGAAATCTTCTCCGATATGCTTCGCCATATGATGGCTCCTTTGTTGATTGGAATGGCCTTTGGTGCGATATGGCAACTTACTGTGATGCCTCGAATCGACACGTTTGTTCCAAATCCTGTCCACGGTGCGTTTGCAATCTACCTCGTGGCTTCACCACTGATTTACAAGGCACTCATTGGAATGGAAATGAGCCGTGCGGGAGAGTATGCTATGGGTTTTGCAGTCACGGCATGTTGCCTATCCATGGTTTGGATGTTCGGAACCTCATCGGTCTATCTTGCTGGATTCCTTCCAGCCATTGCCTGGTTGTTCATCAGTTCCTTTTGGCTACAGTTTGAGTTTCCACCGTTTCGATATGGCCTCTGGCACGGAATGGCTGTGAATGTTGGTGCCTTCGGTGGCAGCGTACTCGCATTCAGCTACTTCTAGGATGTGTAGGACTCAGACTCATTCGGGAAATCCCCTGAACGGACATCCTCGCAATAGGAACGAATGGCACCATCGATTTCCTCTGCAAGATTGAGATAGCGACGGAGGAATCGTGGTGAAAAATCCATTGTAATTCCGAGAAGATCGTGAAGGACGAGGACTTGCCCATCGCAGTGAGGACCAGCTCCAATGCCGATGACTGGAATGCTCAACTCGCTTTGAACGCGTTGTGCAAGTTCCTTTGGAATCTTTTCGAGAACGATAGCGAAGCAACCTGCTTCCTCGAGAAGTTTCGCATCTTCAATCAGCTTTTCTGCCTCTTCGTCCTCTTTTGCTCGGACTGTGTAGGTCCCGAACTTGTAGATGCTTTGAGGCGTAAGCCCAAGATGTCCCATGACAGGAATACCTGCAGTCAAAATTCGTTCGATTGATTCAACAATCTCAGAACCACCCTCAAGTTTGACAGCATGGCCTTCTGCTTCTTTCATGATGCGGATTGCACTTTCGAGGGCTTGTCGAGAATTTCCTTGGTAGGTTCCAAAAGGCATGTCAACCACAATGAGTGCTCGATCAACAGCACGTTGGACGCATTGAGCGTGGTAAATCATGTGATCGAGCGTCATGGGAACTGTTGTCACCTGACCTGCCATGACGTTTGAAGCAGAATCACCGACGAGGATTACGTCAACACCTGCTGCATCAACAAGGCGAGCAAGTGAGTAGTCGTAAGCCGTCAACATGGTGATAGGTTCGTTGGCACGCTTCATTTCTTGAAGCGTATGCGTCGTAACTTTCGTTGCTTTGCTGTGAACCGACATCGTTCTGCCTCATGCTTCCGATTGAATTCAACATTTCAAAGGCTCGCCATCATTCTTGACTGTGTTTGATGCAAACATTGAGCGGTTCCGAGAAAAATCCGAGGCTCCAATTGCCACCCTCTCGGCCAACACCTGAATTCTTGACACCACCAAACGGTGTTCGCAAATCACGATGCAACCACGTGTTGACCCAGATGATTCCTGTTTCGATTTGCTGAGCAAGCGCATGTGCACGGTCAATGTTCGTTGACCAGATCGAACCAGCAAGCCCATACTCCGTTGAATTGGCCATCTCAATAGCTTGTTCATCTGAATCAAAAAGATGAACGGTGACAACTGGTGCGAAGATTTCCTCTGTTGACGTTGGTGAGGTGTAATCAAGACCA
>JAAXIR010000086.1 GCA_012270265.1 Candidatus Poseidoniales archaeon | reverse complement strand
ACAAGTGATCTTGTAACCGCGACTTCCTCGACTTGCCTTGAATCTTGCCTGTGTACCACTTGCCAATGGAGCCTGTCTCGATCCAATGACAGGAACGGGGGGGTTCACCATCGAAGCCATCATGAGCGGGAGAAATGCCATCGGAATGGACCTTGATGAAGAGATGATTCAAGGTGCTAAAATGAATCTTGAATGGGCCGGATCTGAGTCGAATCCATTTGTCCTGGGCGATGCCACAGACATCAAAGCAACACTATCTGATGAGGTTCATTCCTTCTCTGGCGTTGTCCTCGATCCACCATATGGCAGGAATTCTCAGGGGTCCATGGACCATCACGCGCTTCTCCAACATACGTTAGCAAGTGCGAGAGAGGTTGTGGATGGCGGACTTGTTTTGATTCTACCAAGTGAACCACGAGCCGAACACCTGAATCATCCGCTCGAGAGGAGCGAGCGCCCTCCACTGAAGCATTATGCATGGGAGACGATTGAAGAAATGCTCAATGAAGCGGGATGGCACTACGAAAACGCATGGTACGTTTCAGTCCATCGATCGCTTGGACGCGTCATTGTCTACGCAACAAGCGCTCCTCAAGATTGAGCAATTCGATTGCATCGGATTCACTCGGTTCAGGGAAGTCTTGGCGGTGTGGACATCCATCATCCAAGATGGCATCATCGTTCGAATTCAGAACGATCGGATACTTTCGACATCCTTCTGGGCGTACTTCGTAGACTGAACAAATCCCTTCTGCATCGACATCGGAACTCGCTGTCAGCAAGAACACACAAGCACGCGTCTTCTCATAGTTGAGCAAAGTTAGGATTCCATTGTTTTCCCATGTGAACGATTCGAGAGGCATTCCGGTTCGACGTGAGAGGCGCTTTGCTTCAGCTTCTGTCACGGGCATGGTCGTTTCACGGCAACATGCTGAGCATCCAGTCGGAATGCATGGAAGTTGCTTGACCATGTACTATACTGAGATGGTCCTGCATTTGAATCTCGTTGAAGATTCTCAGGCAAGATGCGGTTTAGAGTGGCAATTCCGAAGGTTCGGTCCGGTGAGAATAACGTTCGACAGAACCATCTTCACGGACGATGAACTTGTTGAAATTCCACTTGATGGCTTCCCTGCCTTCGTGATCTGGGACCTTGCACAACTCAGCGTACAGTGGATGCCGGTTGTCTCCATTGACCTCAATCTTCGCCATCATGGGAAAGGTCACACCATACTGCGTCTCACAAAACGTTGCAATCTCTTCATGTGTTCCTGGCTCCTGCGCTCCAAACTGATTGCATGGGAATCCAACAACGAGCAAGCCTTCGGACTGCTTCGCTTCATACAATGCTTGCATGCCCTCATACTGTCGAGTAAAGCCGCATGCGCTCGCTACATTGACGATGAGATAGGTGCTTCCACCAAGTTCGCGTAGTGTTGTTTTGTTTCCATCAATGGTTTCGATTTCAATGTCCCGTAGGTCGGTCATAAGCAGAGCATCGGGCTTCTGTTCATGAAGGTGTGGTTACGATTCTGATACATTTCGTCCAGCGAAATCTAACTCGAATCAGACGGTTTTTATCACGAATTATGATAGAATGGAGCAAGCAAATGCTCTTGAGGTATGCACGTGTGGTCAATTCATGCACGTACTCATGGAGACATCAGCAGGAAACATCACCATCGAACTCTTTCACGGAAGTGCCCCAGATACTGTGGCCAATTTCGTCAAACTCGTCGAAGACGGGTTCTACGACGGACTTCACTTCCACCGCGTCATCGAAGATTTCATGATTCAAGGTGGCTGCCCACACTCCAAGGATCCAATGTCTCGACGAGCTGGAACCGGTGGACCGGGATGGAAAATTCCTTGCGAGCCATCCGCTCTCGGACTCAAGCACGACAAGCCAGGTGTTCTCTCCATGGCCAATGCTGGACGCAACACCGGCGGTTCCCAATTCTTCCTAACCACGGTTGCAACACCTTGGCTCAACGGAAACCACGCAGTCTTCGGACAAGTCTCGGAAGGCATGGATGTTGTTCAGTCGATTGAGCGCTGCCAGAAACTTCCTGGTGACCGCCCTGCACAACCTCAGCAAATCATCCGCTGCTCCGTTGTAGAGTGAATACAATGCCCGTTCTCGCCATTCATGGTGGGGCCGGTGGTGATGGTGAATGGCGAGGGTTAACCTCGCTCGATCCTGAACGAGTTCAATGCATGCATCATGTCTTAGAATCCATTGGCAATGCTCTTGCATCAGGTACAATCGATGCACTGGAAGCCGTAACACAAGCCGTTGAGTTGATGGAAGACGAACCTTTGTTCAATGCAGGAATCGGCTCAGTTTTGGATGAAGATGGAACCGTTACCATGGACGCTTCCATCATGAACGGTTCAGACGGTGCTGCAGGTTCCGTTGTGAATGTACGACAAATTCGCCATCCCATTCGCGCTGCAAACTGCATCCTTAAGCAAGGTTGGCCAGTGATGCTCAACAGCGAGGCTGCTGACGAATTTGCAATCCAGAAAGGAGTAGAAAAGGTCGAACCTACTTGGCTCATCACCGAACTTCGAAAAAAACAGTGGAGCCGCTGGAAGGAACAAAACGCTCGCCCTGGCGCAACCGATGAGGACGATTCTGTTCTCGATCACGATATGGATGGCATGGGGACAGTCGGAGCAGTTGCACTCGATAAGAACGGAAACGTGGCAGCAGCAACATCAACCGGTGGTATGACGGGCAAACCGAAAGGACGCATCGGCGATACGCCCATCATCGGTGCAGGAACATGGGCAGATCCAAACATCGCCGTTTCATGCACAGGTGTTGGTGAAGCGTTCATTCGAACATGTGCAGCACACCGTCTTGCGACCAAGTATGAGACTGGACTGAGTCTTGATGAAGCATGTCGAGATGTCCTCGATGCAGTTGAGCCAATCGGTGGACGCGGGGGCGTTATCGCCGTGACAAAAGACGGAGATGTTGCAACACCATTCCAGACCATGCTCATGTATCGAGGCGTATGGAACGATGGAGAAATCACAATTGGTATCGGTCCAAACGATGTTGATTTGGATTCGATGGATTCATAATCAATCGATGAAACGGTTCCAACATGGGAAACGACCGAACCTTGTCCAAGGCTCGAAAAATCGCACAACGTCTCGCAGGTCAAATCGAGAAGTTGAGTGATGCACTCGAAGATCTCGAGTTGGAATTCGCTATGCTCATGAAAACCATCGATAAAATGGAATCAAAGCAAGGCACTTCTCGAGAAGTCCAAATTGATGTTTCTGTCAAGGTTGACGAAGAGGACGAAAACGACTTCGACGTCACCAACACGTCCGCACCTACGGTGAAAGGTCGACGTAAATTCTGATTATTCCGTTGCTGCAAGCGCACCGGATTTGCGAGCTTCAATGAAGGAGCGAACGCACAGGAACGTGTATGCAGAACCTGTTACGAGCAGCATCAACATCGACGATGAAGCATAATCCAAGCCATCGGACATGACCATGAAGAATCGGGTACCACCCAATGCACAAAGCAAACCGAACGTGACGGCAATGTGCATCCAAAATTTGCGCTTCTCCGGGTTGCGAGTTGCAAGAATACCGGAGAGGAGAATCGGTGCACCGAGCATCGACGGGAAATACGAAGTGATCGAGTCTGATTCTGAGAGAATGGATACTGCAACGCCCCAAAGAACAAGCATGGCTCCATATCCAGTCGTTAGGTTTGGCAAAAAGTTGGAACGTTCTTCCATGCTCTTTCCAAGTGAAGGAGGTTTATCAGTTCAATTCCTGCCCTAAACCTCCAATAGCGTTGATTTAATAACGGCCGTTTTCGGTTATTAATCATGGGAAAACACAACGTTGGAGACCGCCGAATCGTCTCTGTAAGCATACCTGAAGATGTCGCACAAGAACTCGACCGCTGGACTGGCGGGGGCAAATCAAACGGGCGCAGCCAGTGGATTGTTCAAGCCATTAGGAATAGGCTGAACGACAAGGGCACCTACCACGAACGGGCACGAGAACCACGACCACGTTCGCCTCAATCCGATGAAGAATTTCGAATCGAAACCGATACGATGGGCGAAATGAAGGTACCTGGTGATACCTACTATGGCTGTCAAACTGCACGTTCGTTGGTCAATTTCGATATTGGTGAAGATGTTATGCCGCGTCCGTTGATTCGTGCTTTTGGTATCCTCAAGGTTGCAGCAGCGCGCACCAACCGAGACCTAGGCATCCTTGACCGGGAAATCGCTGATTGGATTGTTGATGCAGGCGAGGAAGTCATGCAAGGAGACCTTGATGCCCATTTCCCACTGCGAATTTGGCAAACCGGATCTGGTACACAGACCAACATGAACACGAACGAAGTCATCGCTAACCGAGCCATCGAATACGCAGGAGGAGTCCTTGGAAGCAAAACCCCTGTCCATCCCAACGATCATGTCAACAAAGGGCAATCCTCCAACGACACCTTTCCAACAGCCATGCATATCGCAGCAGCTGAAGAAATCGAACATCGTCTGCTCAAGTCCGTACGAAGTTTGAAACAGAAATTGCGCTCAAAGCAAAAGCAATTCAATGGAATCGTCAAAATTGGTCGCACACATTTGATGGACGCAACACCGTTGACGCTCGGACAAGAGTTCAGAGGCTATGTCCACATGCTTGAAGCCGACCTTCGACGTATCGAATTCGCCCAGAAGGACCTGTTTGAACTTGCCCTTGGTGGAACAGCCGTCGGAACTGGACTGAATTCTCACCCCGAATTTGCTGAAATGGTTGCCGAGAAAATAGCAGACAGGACACAACTTCCGTTCGTCAGTGCTGAGAATAAGTTTGCACAATTGGCCGCACATGATGCAGTTGTTGCTGCAAGCGGAGCGCTCAACACACTGGCTGCAAGTTTGATGAAAATTGCCAACGACATGCGCTGGCTCGGCTCAGGTCCACGCTGTGGCATTGGTGAATTGTCACTCCCTGCGAACGAGCCTGGAAGCTCCATCATGCCAGGCAAAGTCAATCCAACGCAATCCGAAGCGTTGACAATGGTTTGCTGCCAAGTGATGGGCAACCACACTGCTATCACCATCGGCGGTAGCCAAGGAAACTTCGAATTGAACGTGTTCAAGCCGATGATGATCTACAACCTTTTGCACAGCATTCGACTTCTCAGTGATGCATGCATCGCCTTTGGAGAACGATGCATCGATGGATTGGAAGCCAACGAAGAGAACATTCAGAAGCACCTCGATAACTCATTGATGCTCGTAACAGCTCTGAACAATCACATCGGATACGACAAGGCTGCAAAGATCGCTAAGAATGCTCACGAGAATGGTTTGACCTTGCGAGAGAGCGCCATTGGACTCGGTCTGTTAACCAACGAACAGTTCGATGAATGGGTTCGGCCGGAAGAAATGACGAGCCCGAAGTAATGCTACAACTTGGTCTGTGAAGCGAGCGATTTCCCTTCTCCTAGAAGACGCGTAACGTGTTCGAAGGTTTCTCGATCGTGATGTTTCTTTTCATCCGAGCGTTTGGCAAGGGTTCGCAGCGTCATAGCCAAACGATGGTTTCCAGCAAATGCGTCCTTGTGTCGTTCAAAATAAGCCCAATACATCGGCGAGATTGGACAGGTTTTCGCAGGATGAAATTCACATGATTTACAGAAGTCTCCCATCTTTTTGATGTATGGAGAACCAGAAACATACGGTTTGGTCATCATTGCATCGCCAAGAGCAAAGGTACCCATACCGAGTACATTTGGTTCGACTACCCAATCGAAGGCGTCGACGAATGCGGCATGGAACCAATCGGTCAATTGACGCGGTTCAATGTCCATCAATTGAGCAAGATTGCTGAGAACCATCAATCGAGGAATATGATGTGTCCATGCCTCATCCATGACGCTTTCAACAGCCCAATCGAGGCAGTCCATACCTGATGATTGGCCCCAGTAAGCCATGGGCAAAGATTTGATTTGTTTGAGATGATTTGGGTGAGCAGTGGCATCTTCATCCAACTGCATCTGCCATCCTGCGGAACGGTTCGGCGGCGTCGTTGAATTGACATCTAGCAGGTGGAATCCATCCGTCACCTCGTGGACGTGGTGAACGTATTCTCGCCAAATCATCTGCCGCAAGTACCCTTCTTGTGAGTTCAATGGAACCTTCGCTTGAACGACAACGTCGATGACTTCCTGTGGCAGAACGCGATGAATATTGACGGAGGAAGCGAGACGAGAATGGAACAATCCTCTGCTTTCTTTCGTCATTGCATCCTCGTATGGTCCAAACAAGGTCAGGATGTCTGAAAGGAAATCTAGGGCTTTTCGATGATCGTCGTAACTGGTTGGCAAGTGGTTCAAACGGGCTTGACCTGGATGTTCAGCAAATCGATCGTTGACGAATTCAATCACTTCTTCATCA
>JAAXIR010000079.1 GCA_012270265.1 Candidatus Poseidoniales archaeon | reverse complement strand
ATGGGCAAAACCATCGACGTCATCCTCCATCGAGGTACACTCAACACGGGTGATCACATTACTGTGGTCAGTGCTGATGGACCGTTTGATGTTCGCATCAAGGGACTGAAGAAGGCTCGAGGCATGTCCGAAATGCGTGATGCTGGTGACCGATGGGAATCGGTGGATACCATTCACGCTGCTGCAGGTGTCAAAATCATTGCACAAGGCCTCGAAAAAGCACTCGCAGGCTCAACCATTCGGCTTGCAAGCGATGAAGCACGTGATGAAGCCAAGAAGGAAACGCAAGTGTCCGTTGAACTGGATGAGGAAGGTGTTGTCATCAAGGCCGATACCATTGGTGGCCTCGAAGCGCTCGCATTCGAATTGAAGAAAATCGACGTGCCGATCCGAAGAGCCACCGTTGGACCAGTCAACAAGCGTGACGTGATGACAGCAGAATCGGCTAACAGCCGCTTGAATCAAATCATTCTCGGCTTCTCGGTTGAACCGAACAACGAAGTCAAAGAAAGCCTGAACCAAGGCGATGATAGCGTGACGTGGATTGGCGGCGACATCATCTACCACATCATCGATCAGTTCGAAGAATGGAAAGAGAAGACCAAGGAAGACATGGATGCAGCTGCTCGTGAAAACTTGGTTTATCCAGGGAAACTGCTCTATCTTGAAAATCACACCTTCCGAAACAAAGGTCCGGCCATTGTCGGTATGCGCGTTCTTGGAGGACGAGTTCACCTTTGCCAACGCTTGATGAAACTCGATGGTACACCCGTTGGCCAAGTCAAGAGTCTTCGTTCACGAGCCAGTGAAGATCTCAAAGAAGCAAAGCAAGTTGAAGAAATCGCTGTTGCAGTCATGGGTCCAACCGTTGGACGACACATCGAAGAGTTGGATGAGTTCTATGTCGACATTCCCGAATCGCACGTTCCACGACTTGCAAAGGTCGAATTGACCGAACTGGAAAAGGAAATTCTCGAAGACATTGTTCGTCTTCATCGTAAGGACGATCACTTCTGGGGACGTCGTCACGTTGGCTGATGCTTGTTCGACGTATGAACGGCATACATTCAAGTATCATGTCATGCGGTTTGCTACTTGTAACCAAAGGTGAACGACCATGGATGCTGGATTTTCGCAAGGAAACATGGGTGGAGACGCCCGAACACAAGACCTGATTCGAACCGTTGCTGATATCTCCAACGGATTGATGAATGAAGTAAGCAAAGTTATCATCGGAAAGAACGAGAATCTACGACGTGTCACCGTAGGGATTCTCTCCAACGGAAACATGTTGTTGGAAGATTTCCCTGGACTTGCAAAGACCTTGCTTGCTAACACTTTTGCTCGAGCCCTTGGATGTAAGTTCAAGCGTGTTCAATTCACACCTGACTTGCTGCCATCCGACATCATGGGGACCTACATGTACGACCAGAAGTCTGGAGAATTCAAACTCCGTGCTGGTCCTCTTTTCTCCAACATTCTTCTTGCTGACGAAATCAACCGTGCTCCTCCAAAGACCCAAGCTGCTTTGCTTGAAGCGATGGAAGAGAAGCAAGTTACCATCGAAGGTATTACCCACAAACTCCCTGCTCCGTTCGTTGTTTTGGCGACACAAAACCCAATCGAACAAGAAGGAACCTACCCGCTTCCTGAAGCGCAAATGGACCGTTTCCTCATGAAGATGAGCATGGGCTACCCAGACCGTGCTGAAGAGAAGGCCATTCTCGCTCGACGAAAGTTGCGTGGAAAGGACCAACACGATGTTGAACAAATCACCTCGCCAAAGAAGGTCGTTGCTATGCAAAAGGCACTCGAGACCGTTCACGTCGATCCAGCCATTCTTGCCTACATCGTTGAAATCGTTCAGCGAACCCGTGAGGACCACCGTGTTGTCAACGGTGCTTCGACTCGTGCCTCCCAGTATATGTTCAAGACAGGACGTGCAGCTTCAGCCCTCGCTGGCCGAAACTACGTCATTCCTGATGACATCAAGGGCATTGCTTTGCAGATCATCAGCCACCGTATCGTCATGAAGCCAGAAGCCAAGATTCGAGGAATCACAGGTATGCACATCGTTCGAAAGATTCTCTCGGAAGTTCCAGTCCCTGTGATTTCCTGAGTATGAACCTCGAATTCATGCCGAAGTTCAAAACAGGTGACACCTGTGGTTATTCACGAGGCGGCCTGAAATGACGATGAATCCTTACAAAATGGTCATCGCCGTTGCCAACCAGAAAGGTGGTTGTGCAAAGACCACGACAGCGGTCAATCTTGCTGCTGCACTTGCGAAGGGTTCGCGAAAGCAAGGTGTTCCTCCTGCAAAGGTTCTACTCGTTGACCTTGATCCTCAAGGAAACTGTGCAACATCGTTCGGTGTTGAAAAGAAAAACATTCGAAAGACTGCTTACGATGTTCTCGCCAA
Organism: Candidatus Poseidoniales archaeon; assembly: GCA_012270265.1. Taxonomy (GTDB): domain Archaea; phylum Thermoplasmatota; class Poseidoniia; order Poseidoniales; family Poseidoniaceae; genus MGIIa-L2. Next base: position 4,117 of record JAAXIR010000079.1, on the reverse strand, counting down.
CGATTCCGGTGAGCCAATGCCACTCATGGAAGAGTACCTCTTGACGCCACGCGAACTAAGCGATGCGATGCAGAAAGCCTACATTCTTCGACAAGGCAAGAAACCTCCAAAGAATCTTGAAATCAAGAATCTCTGGTTGCTTCCAAGCGACATTCACCTCTCAGGCGCTGAGATTGAATTGTCGCACAAGATTGGACGCGAGACACGACTTCGAGAGGGTCTTGAATCCATCATTGATGAATTCGATTACATCATCATCGATACGCCTCCATCCCTTGGGTTGCTCTCCATCAACGCCATGTGTGCAGCGAATTGGGTCATGGTTCCTGTTCAAGCAGAATACTATGCGCTTGAAGGATTTAGTATGTTGATGAACTCAATCAAGATGATTCAGAAGCGTATCAATCGAAATCTGAAGATCTTCGGTGTTGCGATGACCATGGTTGATGCTCGATCAAAACTCAGTCGCCATGTTTGTACCGAAGTGTCTCGAAAGATTCCGAACAAGGTGTTCAACACGACCATTCGACGTTTGGTCAAGGTCGCTGAAGCACCGTGGAGCGGAGCACCAACTGTGCTGCTCAACGAACCACGAGCCAGTGGTGCTGGAGCAGGTTCACTCGAATACTGGACCCTCGCCAAGGAGTTCCACAATCGAGTCCAAGAGATGCGACGAGAATTCGGTGTCAAAGAGCATCCAAAACTGCTCTCGAATCGCCGATAGGGTCTGAAAATCAACTCGCGCTCCTTTCGTTCGCGCGGTTGGGTTAAGTAGGGAAGGGAATCATTTGCCACTGGGATGCACAAATGACTGGAGAAGGAATGACCTCGGTAAGTGTAAGTTACGAAGTACGAAGACAATTGAATACCATGCGCACGGTGAGTGGCCATAAGAGCGTGAATACGCTTCTTGAGGACCTAATTCGAGCTCACAAGATGGCTCGGATGCGTGGTGAACTCGACACCTTGCAAGCACACTTGCAACGTGTTGCAGATGTCAACGTTGACCACCTTGTGAGCCGATTGAATATGGCTCCATTCGAGGTCTGAGGTGAACGACATGATGGCATGGCGCCCATCTGGCTATATGTTCACGACCAAACAACTCATTCGAGCCATGTTTGATGATTCAACCGATGAGGCCAAACTGCTCATTGCAGCAACGGCTGGTGAAGTCGAATTGTTTGCAGAAAACAGATCCTGGAATGCTGTTCTCTGGCTTATCATGAACGTTCTCAAAGAGGATGGAAGACCCATCTATACTGGGAATGAACTCGGTGAACTTCGTTCAAGTCTACCGATTGTTTGGCGCTGATTACTCGTTGCCATACTTGGCAAGATACTCGTGACCGTACCATTTCCATTGGTCCATGGTCCAGCCTTCTGGAAGACCTGAAGCAGGAAGCGGTGGTGCTTCTGCTGGTGCTTCTTGAGCAGGTGCTGGAGCAGCTTCCTCAGCAACAGGTTCAGGTTCAGCGCCCATGGAAGCAATTGACTCAATCGATTCATCGTCAGAGAATATCTCCTCTGAGGATGTGGATTCATCCATCGCTTCATCCTCAAATCCGGATTCTTCCTTTTGATCCATTTCCAGTGGTTTGACATCATCATCCCACAACGAATCGGATTCAACACCACCCATTGCAGAGGAGCCTGCTGTTCCTTCAAGTGCTTCATCCATAGCCGCTGAACTTGGCAACGCTCCGCCATACTCCTTCTTGACCGTAGCAACCTTGCGTCGAGACATGATCATGCCAACGACGATGATAACAACCGTGAGTCCACCGAAGATGGCCCCTCCATAGACGAGCGCATCGGTCATGGCTTCACTTTGATACCATGCTTTGTCCGATGTTGTCGATGTTGTATCGCTCGTATTCCAGGCGCTGAAGCTCAACGCAGTTTCGTTTGCAGCGATTTGATCAGCAACGTACTGAACATATGCAGGCGTTCTCCATCCCTGGCAAACGTCACGAACGTCAGTGAAGTCAAGGTTGCAGTGATCTTGCTCGGTTTGGACACGAGCATCATCGTCGTTGTAATCGGCGTTGGCACCAACACCATCTCGATCGATGTCGAGATGCTCATCAGGGAACTCATCCATGCCGTTGGATTCAGAAGCATCGGCCCATCCATCACCATCTTTGTCTTCGCATCCATGCGAAGGAAGTTCTGTGTTTTGTTGTGGGTTCTCTGGGTCAGGGAGCCAAGCACGTGTCGATGTACCGGCCTTGGTTGGACACTTGTCCGGGTTGGTTCCAAGCGCATTGTCTCCGTACCCATCACCATCGCCATCGACCCACTGGGTTCCATCGGATGGTAGAGCATCGGCTCCTTGAACTGCGGTCCAGTTCTCATCGGGATCGGAATAGCCGTCCAAATCACCGTCAGGACAACCATAGCGGTCTTCTGTTGAGAAGCCGTTGACGGTTGGACAGCCATCCGGTGTCGTTCCCGATGGGTTGTCTCCGTAACCATCTCTGTCTGTATCGGCCCATTGTGAAGCATCTTGAGGATAGGCATCGCCATCAACACCATCGCTGTTGTCTCCGTACCCGTCACCATCTGAATCGATGGTTTGGTCACCGTTTGAAGGGAACATGTCGGTGTTGTCACCAACGCCATCACCGTCTGAATCGACGGATTCATCAGCAGAATTTGGGAACTCATCCGTGTTGTCACCAACACCATCGCCATCGCTGTCCATCGTTTCGGTTGGATCGCTCGGGAACGCATCCAACGCATCCGTCACACCGTCACCGTCACTGTCAATGTCGAAGAGATGGACGCGAGTCGAGGAAGAGAATCCAGAAATGATGTAGATTTCACCATTGGATCCTTTCAGAGAACCGATGACCTTTCCACTCGTATCGTAGGTGTTTCCTTCTGTGAATGCCGTTGTGGATACTTCGATGATTTCGCCGGATTGTGTACCGACATGATAGGTTGCAAAGTCCATTTGCTTGAGATAAACGATTTGTGCTGGAGAAGAGAGCGTCATCACTTCGTAAGTGTAGTCGCTTAGATTGTAACGATAGAAGTCACCGCCAGCCGTACCAACCAACAAACGGCCATCAGCATCCAAAGCGATTACATTCACCGCTGAGGTCATATCGGTTAATTGCTGAATGAGTGTTCCTGCGTTGGACGTGATTTTTACACGATTATCGTAACCTCCAGTCAGGATTTCTCCTGTTGGAGTGATGAGCATGGTGTTCATTCCCCCCGAGTGAGCGTTGGTCGAGATGCCTGATGGAACTCCACCGGACCACTCATCGGCCCGGCGCTGTCCAGCAAAGTACCCAAGCCACATGTCGCCATCGTTGTCCCAATCAACAGCGTTCACAGGGTTGCTGGTGTTGAGATATTGCATGATGACTTGTTGTTGCATTTGAACGATGACGACACCAGAGTTGTGGGCGATGGCGACCAAGTTCTCACCATCATCGATGGTTGCAGCGTTGGCAGTGACGTTGAGATCGAGTTCCCATACAACCGAGTGTGTACCCGCTTCAAAGTTGTTGACACTCAACATACCGCTACCGGTGACCATCAGGACTTTACCATCGTTCATCTGTTCCCAAGCAACGACTTTTTCACTCATACTTTCGGTCTGACCAGCATCAACAAGATTGGCTGATACAGGCACCATCGGAAGGAGAAGGTGTGTCAGGAGCAAGCACAGAACGATACTGGCCGTGGTTCGCATAGCCTAGCGACACCGTTCGGAATTATCAAACAGACGCATAGATGTCCAATCAAGATTCATCAGAAGATGGCTTCTCGCCCTTCTTTGAACTTGGAGGTGGTCCGCGTTGTTTCTTTGGTACCATTTGCCGTACTGGAGTGATGCTTGCCGTCTTGACTTCTTTCGGTTGGGTTGTCAGTGGAGTCAGGCGTTGTACCGGTCGAAGTGTTGCGGTTTCGGATGCCTCTTCTTCATCGGATTCCTTTGCAACGACATTCAACGCAGTCAGTGTGCCTCGAACTGGCCGGAGTGTGGCCGTTTCTGTTTCAGCCTCGACAATGTCTTCGACAACCTCTTCCATGACCTCCTCAACTTCGGTCAGGTCTCGCTTGGAGATTCGGGCCTCATCATCGTTGGTTCCGAATAGGC
>JAAXIR010000121.1 GCA_012270265.1 Candidatus Poseidoniales archaeon | reverse complement strand
ATCGTACTGTTGCCTTTCGAAACGGTGCTAGGCGCTTTCTGTAGCGCATGGTTGAGCCACCAATTACAAAGGCGTACTTGTTTTTTCGAACGTACTTGAACAAACCAATTCGAAACGCAATGTCGTATCGTGCAAGATCGCAGAAAACGAAGTGACGCCCATTGTTGACTTCAGGATATACATCGATGTCACCGAAGCCAGGTCGAAAATGGAAGTGATATTCTTTGTCAATATCGAAGACCTCTTGTTTCCGGAAGAGGTTCCTGAGTACCATCTTCAGGAGACGCTGGTAAGGGTACATGTTTACGCCTCATGGAGGCAGTACTTATCCTCTACCGCTTCAGGAGGACCGATGATTTGGGAGTTGCTCTCCACGTACACAATGATCAACAACCGATTCGATACGCTTCATTTTTGCACCTCTTCGCTTGGTTTTCTCAATCCACGAGATGATGCTCTGGCGATACGTTGCACTTGAGTCGAGCCAATAGGATTGGGCCCGAGCGACGCGAAGAGCATCCAGCAATTCTTGAGGTTCAACAATGAATTCCCGTGCTCCCGAGTCTTGACTCATGTGTGAAATAATTTGGTCCGAATATATCAATCATAGTTTTTTGAAACTGTTTCAACATCAATGGTATGGTTCATTGAGTTGATGCTCTACCAATGCACCATGACGTTGTCATCACCGCCAGACCCATCTGGGTTCATAGCCGATCTCGGGATTGAACGCACCGTTTGGAAACCAGGTCACTCTCGATTGGAACTGACGTTAACAGACGAGCATCTCAACAAAGGTGGTGTTGCACACGGAGGCATCCACATGGTGCTGCTGGACTCAGCATTAGGTAGCGCATTGGTTGCATCTTTGAAAGTCGAAGAATGGTGTGCAACAACGCAGTTATCGACAAGCTTCCTTGCACCAGCACGACCAGGCGAACGATTGGTTGCTGAAGGAAGGGTCGTTCGAAGAGGCAAACATGTTGCCCACCTCGCAGGTGAGGTCAAAGTTGGTGAGCGATTGGTCGCAACTGCGACCGGAACGTGGGCCATATGGTCTTCGCGTCCACCCTCGCTGAATGGAAATTGATGGATGTTCATTCAACATTGAGCTGCCAGTTGATGCCAAACCGGTCTTCAACCCATGCAAATTGTTTGGAAAATCCATAATTCCCTGGCGGCATCATCACTTTGCCTTCGCCCGAGAGTTGTTCAGCCAATGAGAGGAGATTTGTTTCGTTGTCAACATCCAAGAAGAAGGAAACGCCCGGTGTAATTCCCCATTCATGTTGAATAGGACTGTCACTGATCATGAGTTCTTGACCGCGAATTGAGAAGGTTGCAAGCATAATCAATGCATCATGAGGTTCTGCATGATGCTGTGTTGAATGCAACTGGAAACTTGGAAATGTAGCACTGTAGAAATCGAGGGCTTCTTGTGCACGTTGTTCGATGGTGATGAAAGGACGCATGAAGCATCCTATCTACCAGAGCATAAATCAATTTCTAAAATGAAAAAAGCCCCACCAAGGACCTGAATCCTTGATGGGGCGGAAAGCCACTTTTGTGGCAACACTCGTCGAACGAGTCAGCAAAAATCAAGAGAAGTTGAGAACCTCAGAGGTGCTCAATTCCGACCTTCTTGACGTTGGCCTTCTTGATCTTGTCTGGGAGCCAAGCTGGGCCGCCAGCAGGCTTGTCAACCATGCTGATGGAGCCTGTGAAGACGTGTACACGCTTGGTGCCACGCTCTCGTAGGCGGATGTTCGTGTGTCCACGGGTTGCAGCTTTGAGGGCTGCTCCTCGTGGTTGCTTGCTCGCAAATACTTGGCTCGTGTCTTTACCGTTCTCCATGAGAACGAAATATTTCTTGTCTGACATTTGGATTACCTCCGAAACACAATCACAACTTCTAGTTATTATAATTTGTGCCGAAAAAAGGCAATACTGCGCCACATATGGCTTTCAGTAGCCCTTTCCAGAGGGGTAAAATCAGCAAAAAGGGCCACTGCAAGGCTAGAATTCTGCACCCGCGAGTGTTTTGGAATCGAGAATGCCAGGAATTTGCCGAATGGACTCAACGACAGCTGTTGCAATGGACGACAAGTCTTCTGCAACCAATTTGACAATCAAATCATAGTCCCCAAACAAAACAGTCACGTCAGCGACGTTGTCTTGATCTTTCAAATGAAGATAGACGTCGTGTTCTTTACCCGGAACAACGTTCAGCAAAACATACCCTACTGCCATGGCGACCAAACCCTCCTTCCTCATTCAGAATAATATCTCATCGGTCTCATTGTCTCGAGGTGACAATCGAGAAGCATGCTCCGATCGAATGGTTTCCCATTGTTCATCGCTCCAGTCTTCCGGTTTCTCGCCTTCCAACCATGAAACAAACGCTTCCTCTGTCCATCCATCTGGAATTGGAGGCGTTGTTGCCATACTCAGCAAAGATGCCTCTGCTTGAGCAATGGAATCCGATGTTAGCTGGTCAAAGTCATCGAGGGATTCATCGGAAGCCCACTTGTTTTCTGTTCCTCGCCGTCGGACTACGAGCGCAGTTGTGACTAAGAGAATCACCAATGCAAGACCTATGGTGATCCATGGCAGTGGAGAGGATTGTGAGGCCGTTGCAATCTCTCCTTCATTTGTTACGTTGCAATTGATTCGGCATACATACGGCTCAACGCTGATGTTCTCTGTGCTTTGCCAAAAGCCTGTTTCTCCGTCTGAATCTTCACAACCAATTTCGATCCGTAATTGGTTTGTTGTCTCGTTTAGATTTCGAGGAACTGGCCAGCGCATTTGATTGAAGCCATCTGCATCAAGTGTTTCGATAGGGCGGAATTCCTTTGCCCAAACAGCGGAACTGTTGTCATCAAGAACTGATAGTGAACACGATACATCGTCCAAACCATCGAGATCTGTTATGGAGAGTTGGAAGGAAAGATCGCTTCCAGCCTCAACGGATTGTGGTGTTGTTCCATTGATGATTGGTGGTGCGTGACGGAACAACATTGGCATCTGCATCGATGCTGGATAGCCGTCAATGGTCGAAGCGATGAGTTGAATTGAGCCCTCATCCGAAGCAAATGAACCATCCAATTGGAGACGGAACCAATAGACATCATCTCCTTCTTGCTGAAGGCAAGCTTCGTTGGAGGAAACCCAAGTGGGTTGTTCAATGAGAGGCGCATTAACCGACCATCCTAGCTGCCGTAGTGAAAGTTGAATGTTCTCAAGCGGTCTGTCGCTTTCAATAACCGCTCCTAGAACGGCGGGGTGGCCAAACATCAATTCTGTAATGGTACCTTGCTGGTTGCACGGAATCATCTCGACAATTCTCGGAGCATTCAGTACAAGTGGAACACTGATGTTGCCTGCCTCGAGGAGATTTTCCGGCGGGTTTAGATCGATGATGGCTTCACCATTATTCACCGTCCCTTCTATCGAGAGGACCTGCAAGCCGAAGCCTGGCCAATCGATTTCAATATCTGCGAGATAGTCATTCACGAAATCATCCACATCAGATACCACCATGCGCAGGAATTCATCACCATTGTCAACGATGCGGTCGATGCTTTCGTTGGATTCGTTCTCAAAGAACAACTGGATTTGAGGTGCTATATCCTCGACTTGTAAGGTCCGTTGAGCAACCAAACTGCCGTCGTCTTTTCGCATCTCGATGTCAATGTTGTTGACGGATGATCCATTCTCCACCATGTACGATGCTTCGTAACAATGGTGGTTGGCATCGGTCATATTCAGGTAGGCAATATCTCCCAGTGTACCTCGAGAGACGAGGAATTGCGGCTGTTCGAGTGCAGGATTGTGGTCGACATCGAGGACGCAGCCGGTCAACGTTTGTTGTATGCCTCGTTGAATACCCATTGGCGTCATAGGAGGCAATTGCGTGACACCAAGCCATGTGATGTCTGCATTGGACACGTGAGGACCGAACCACGATGCTGGTGCGTCAACAATGGTTGAGACGTTCTCAATCACGACACTCGTCTGTATCGAGAGACCATCTGTGGCAGTCACATGCAAGGCGAGATACCCTGTTGTGACATTGATTGGAAGTGTAATCATCTCTTCCCATGTCGTTCCATTGTCATTCGACCCCATACTGCCCATGTTCCACGTTGCGTTTGCAACGGAACACGTTGGGCAAAGTACGGCCCAGCCCATGTCGACCGATTCAACACGCTCATCGTCAGACGTTGATACGGTACAGAGGAAGGAATCACCACGAGCATACTCGTCTTGATCGCAACCAACAGATTCAATCACAGGCGCATCGTTCACCCAAATCCGCATGATGATGAAATTGTTGAGTGTGTTTCGTTCGAACGAACTCGAATTGTCGTGCGCATAGCGAACACGAACGTCCAACCATCCAGCTTCAGTAGGCGTAATTGGGATAGTAATGGATGTACGAGAACCTGGTTGGTCACCTGCGACGACGCTTAGATTGGCCGAGGACATCAAAACTGAGCCTTGCAAATTGATGATGTCTATTTGTCCTTGTCCCGCAGACATACCAAGGTTCTGGAGCCCGACTTCGATCTGACCCGTCTGACCAACTGAAAAATTGTTCAATATTCGCGTATCCAAAAGTTCCACATCGTGCAATGTGCTCACATACGGTGCCATTTTCGGGTCACCAACAACAACCCCCATCCAAGAGATGTAATCGTTCGCAGCTGCATTGGCCTCGGCGAAATTGTACCCTTGTGCATACATTGAGAACAAGACACTGGGTTGACCAACTGCAGTAAGGTATGGTTCATACACGTAACCTTTGACACCGCTTACGCCATCTTCCAGCAAATCAGCAACGAGCGATTGTCCGTATGTTGTACCCAATGTGAACGAGCGTCCACCGGTTGATACGGCTGTTTCTGCAATCGAACCATTGACCCAGGACATGTGAGGTCGAATTGCACGAAGGATGAAACTGTCAATGTACACCGAACCACTGGTCGATGTGGCAACAACGCTCAATGGTACTTGGATTCGGAGCGAAGTTGCATCCTCATGTGGTCTGAAACGCATGACTGCACTTCCCCAGTTGTTCTCAAACGTCTTCGAATCGGACGTATTTGTCGATACGATGTTGCCTTGCGCATCGATTCCCTCAACAACAAGTGTGTAACTTCCATACACGTCACCATCACGCTTCCCTGCTAGCGATACAATCCATGCATGCTCCTTCAAGTCAGGATCGATGGTGACGAACTGTTCCAACGAAGCCCCAGATGAGCCAGAACCTGAATACGCCTGACAGTCCTGATAGATGTCTCGGCTTAAGATGGTGATTTCATCATCGGATAGGGCACTTTCCCAGACCATGACCTTGTCGATCATGCCTTCGAAATACGTCGAACCAGCACGGTTGACACCGAGCTTGTAGAGGTCAATGTTGTTTAACGATCCTGTCGGGAAGGAGGTGGTTCGAACGTGTACTCCATCGAGATACTGCCGTGCTGCTCCATTGTCAAACACGGTGACAAGATGCATCCATTGTTGCGCTTCAACATCCCCAAAGGTGTGCGTTTGGTTGTTGTGCAATCGCCATTCTCCACTGAATATAGCGTGCTGGAAGGATGTATTCGAACCAGCATTATCGGAAACAGCAAGGACTGAAGCATAATTTGGAAGGGTTGTTGCATTGGCCCAAACCCATTGACTGACCGTAAAATTCCCAACCCAATCGTCCACATCAACCTCGACGTAATCGTCAACACCATCGTACCATAGGCACCCTCCATCGGCGCAAGAGCGCCAATTACTGGCATCCATGTTGTACAAGGTCATGCTCGAACCGTTCGGAGCAGAATCGTTTGACTCCGTTCCAAAACCTTCGTCAAAATTCCAAGCGTGAATCAATGTCGAAGGTGATGGAGGGGATCCATCTGAAACCACGAATGCAGAGGCAGGAACCATGGCTTTGGATTGGTTCGGCCCTTCCCACTTTAGATGCAATCCGTGCGGACCTCCTCCTTGGAAGAATTCAATCTTGAAATCATGCAAGCCTGAGGTGAGGTTTCTCATTCCTGACATTTCTCGCATGCCGTGTGAGCCGTAATTGGTAACGAGACTGGTTCCATCAATCCACAATTCACTTCCGTCATCACTCGTGAGATAGAAGGTCCAGTTCCCTGAGTCAGGGATGTCGATGAGGCCACTGAATCGAGCACCCCAATTGTTCTTGAAACGATCATCAAGCCCTGGATAGGCCGAATACATCGATCCATACTGCAACGATGATTCAATTCTCGTATGCTCGGGAACACGATCGATGAGGGAAGGCATAGAGCCTGTGTTGAAACTAACACCCTCGTTGTCAAAGTACTCTGCAAAGATACCTTGTGTACCGTTGCTCGATTCATCGGTGCAAGAAGCAGAGATGGTGGCTTCCAAGGATGCGCTTCCAGCATTCTTGACTGAGGTTTGATAGTGCCATGCAAAGGAGTCGCCTGAAGACAATGTGGGAATTGATGCATTCCAGTGGCGAACCCCGCTCGCCGACGCTGCCGCTTCGGTCGCGAAGCGCGGA
>JAAXIR010000070.1 GCA_012270265.1 Candidatus Poseidoniales archaeon | reverse complement strand
CGCTCACGACGCCGTTCAACAAGCAGCAGCAGCCGCTCAGGAAGCGCACGACTTGATGAATCAGTGGGCCAAGGAGGTCAACAAGCAGCGTGAACGTGCGAACTCAAAGCACCGCGAACTGCGCAACACAAAGCAAGAGGCTGACAAAGCCCACCGATTCTACATCGTTTCGCTTCGATGCTTGCACTCCATCCAAGACATGATGCGTGCACGACGAAGTGCAGAAGCCGGAGAAGGCGAGCGCCCAACGGCACGTGTCGAAGTTCAGGATTTGATGAGCAAGCTCATGTCTGGAGACACCCTCACAACCGAGGAATTGATGGAATTGCAGCGGTTTGATTGAACCTGCTCAAGCGATGGTATCAAAGACCGAGGTCGACAAGGGACGGTTGAGAACCATGTTGCAGCGAGATGATATTGCACAAATCATCGAAGATTACGACCGGATGAAACTCCGAATTGGAATGACTGCATCACATTCTGCTCTCGATATCTGCGATGGTGGAATCGAGGAAGGTTTCCCAACTGTTGCTTACTGTCAGGAAGGTCGACACAAGACCTATGCGAACTACTTCAAGACCAAGCGATCAAGTTCTGGACGCGTTCTTCGAGGCATGGTAGACAAAGCCATCGTTATGCCATCGTTCAATGATGTCATGAACGATTCAATGCAAGTCGAAATGAGAAAGCGCAATGTGGTCTACATTCCGAACAGGTCCTTCACATCGTACTCATCGATTGAAGACGTTGAGAACAAGTTCAGAGTTCCACTCTTTGGTTCGAGAAACATGCTGCGCATGGAGGAGCGAACAGAAGAGCAAGATTACTATTGGATCCTTGACAAAGCAGGACTCCCATATCCTGAAGCGATTGAGAATCCTGAAGACATTGATTGCCTTGTCATCGTCAAACTGCATCACGCACAAAAGAAGCTTGAACGTGGGTTCTTCACGTGTGCATCCTATGCTGAGTACAAAGAGAAATCTGAAATCCTGCTCAAGGATGGAATCATCGACCAAGCATCGCTTGATGGTGCTCGCATCGAGCGGTACGTGATTGGACCGGTTTTCAATCTGAACTTCTTCTACAGTCCTCTTGCTGAGGAAGGTGAAAAGTTGGAACTGCTCGGTGTTGACTGGCGATTCGAGTCATCTCTGGATGGCCACGTCCGATTGCCAGCTCCACAACAAATGACGATGCCCGATCATCAAAAGATTCCAGAGATGACCGTTGTAGGTCACAATACGGCAACCATTCGTGAATCATTGCTTGAGAAAGCGTTTGAACTTGGAGAGAAATTCATCAAGGCTAGCAAGGAGCATTACGATCCAGGCATCATCGGCCCATTCTGTCTCCAAACCTGCATTGACAAGGATATGAACTACTGGATTTACGACGTTGCTCCACGACTCGGCGGAGGAACCAACGTTCACGTCAACGTCGGCCATCCATACGGAAACGCTCTCTGGCGAAAACCAATGTCCAGTGGCCGACGCATTGCGATGGAGCTTCGCATGGCTGCAGAACAAGATCGCTTGCTCGAAGTGTTAACATGACTTAGATGAAGGCCGATCCAATTAGGGTTCTGCCGGAGTGACTTTTACACCCAATACCCATACTAAAATTCCTTAGCATTCTCCTTCGCTCGATTGCTGAGGAATATCGACATTGCAATCTCCCTCATACTGAAGCAAGTAGAACGATGCATCAACTGTTGAATTGAGGGAAATATTGCTTCGTATACATCGAGGCTTGCTCAGGCGTATATCCTTGTGACAAGAGACCATTGTAGTAGTCCATAGCAGGGTCTGGTTGAACCACTGGAGGTGGTGCAGCAGCTTGTGCGTAGGTCTGTGTTTGGACTGGTTGCTGGTATGGGTTCGCTTGAGCAACAGGCATCGCCACCTGTTGTTGCATCATTGGTTGTTGCATTGGAACCTGAGCAAATTGCTTCATTTCAGGTTGCTTTGGACCACGAGTCATGACGAAGGCAAGCCCCGCTAGAACAAGCACTGCAATACCGTAGACAGCGAGCATCAATGGGCTTGTGAAGAAATTCTCCTCCTCACTCTCAACAACAATCGGTTCAACGTAGATATGCGTCAATGGATCGTTGATGTACGCATCTGCTCCATCGTCAAGCGTCCAGTTTGCATCAGGGTCCGACCAACCGTCACGGTCGGTATCAGGACAGCCGAATCTGTCGTTGAAGGAGAGACCGTAAACATCTGGGCACTGATCGCCCTCAAAGCCATCAATCTCGTCACCATATCCATCAGCATCGGAATCAAACCATTGTGTTGGTTCAAGACGGAATTCATCGCCACCATTGACGACAGTCCAACTCAATTCAGGGTCCGAGCGACCATCCCCATCGGTATCGATGCATCCGAGTCGATCAACGGTTGAGTTGCCTGCAATGTTTGGACACGCGTCTGCATTTGCACCGCTCTCGTTGTCACCATATCCATCACCATCAACATCGGACCATTGTGAAGCCTCACCAGGGAAGGCATCTTGCACATCCCACCACCCATCACCATCAGAATCAGGACATCCTAGGATTCCGTTTTGCCAACTTGTTCCTGGTTGCATTGGACATGCGTCTTGGTCTTGTGCACCATCGATGTAGGTGCCAACCCAATTCTCTGGTCGATCAATCCATGAAGCATTTCCATAGTTGTCTCCAAAGCCGTCCTCATCAAAGTCGCCCCATTGTGTTGCATCGCTTGGGAAAGCATCGGCTCCACTGTCGACACCCCAACCTTGGGTTGGTGTGGAATAGCCATCTCCATCAGCATCGACGCATCCGTAGCGGTCAATGGTCGATGTTCCTGGTGTGTCTGGGCATGCATCAGCAGGTGTGCTTCCAAGGTTGTCACCATATCCATCGTCGTCGGTGTCGCTCCAAACGGTTGGATCCATTGGCAAGTCATCGATTGAATCCGCCCATCCATCACCATCCATATCAGGACAAGCGTTCAAACCGCCTTCTGTTGAATTTCCATACTCGGTTGGGCAATCATCGGATGTGTCCGACCACATGTCACCATCGGTGTCAAGGCAGCCTTCAGTGCCGAGTGTAGAATTCCCTACGATGGTTGGACAATCGTCAGCTGCATCTTCAAATCCATCACCATCATCATCCGTGTCTTCATCAGAATCTCGGCACCCATCACCATCGATGTCTGTTGTTGAGTCAGAAACCCATGAAGGGCGAGGAGGCGAGTAAGATGTTCGAGGACATGCATCATCAACATCGAGGACACCATCGTTGTCGTCATCCGTATCCTAGGATGAATCTTCCTTACAACCATCGTTGTCCCAATGGGTGGAGGAGGAAGGTTCGTTGAAATCTCGGGAACTGGTCCAATTGAATTCACCATTACGAGGACAGTTATCAGGGAAGTTGTCACTCAATCCATCGTTGTCATCGTCATCATCGCATGCATCACCTTCTGCATCACCATCGGTGTTGGCTTGATTCGAGTTCGGAACGGTAGGACAGTTGTCAGGCGCAGCATCGAGGACGCCATCGCCATCGGTATCGATCAGTCCAGCTGGATCAAAGACCCATGCGAAGACATCACGTGCTCCACCAGACGTCACTGAAGCACCTTTGTGGGTCATCGAACCGGAGAACGAACCCGCAGCACCAACATAGTCACTGTTGTTGACATCCATAGCGAAAACGTAGTCGTACTGTGAGCCACCAATCTTCTCAATCCAATTGACTGCACCAGCATCCGAGAGTCCAACGACGAATCCATCGTGATTTGAATTCGATATCGACTTTGAACCTGCAGTGAATGTTGCAGTAAGATAGCCTCCAAAGACAACGGCTCCGGTTGAGGTAACGGTAAGGCCTTGAGGCTCGTCGAAGGCGCTGGTTCCAGACACTAAAGCCCAGCTGTTGGCTTGATTTGCGGCACTCTTTGCAACGAAAATATCGTTTCCTCCGTAACTTGAGGTTGCAGTCCAGCCTCCACTCGTAATGGTTCCATCGAATGTACCGGCCATGTACGTATCTCCACCACCATCAACGTGGAGGTTCAACACGGCTGTGACTTGACTGCTGGTTCCGATACCTGTTGTTCCAACAACGCCACCGTTTGAATCGATTTCAACAATGACTGCATCGAGTTGTCCGACCGCAATGTAGGTATTTGTTCCCCATTGAGAAACTCCATCCGTCGTCGTCGCTAGTTTGACGCCTCCAGAAGGTGTGATTGACATGTCATAGATTTGGTCAGTTCCTATGCCTCCACCATTGATGACCCAACGTAGGGATCCTTGGTTGCCATCGTACTTCGCAACAAATACATCTTGACTCGTTGCGTTGATGCTTATGCCGCCAAAGTCAGTTTCACCTGAAAATGTGCCTGATACAATGATGTCACCCATCATGTCAGTGGACAATGAAGTGGCCCTGCTAAATTCTCCTGACCCGTTGACCAATGTTGAGAAACTCTTCGCCCACATCCAGTTACCGAATGGGTCTGCTTTTGCAATAAATCCCTCAAGGTGATAACCTGAATTGAGATTTGAAATGAGTGTGTTTGGACCAGGAGGTCCAAAGAAAATCTCTCCGTAGAAGTAACCGGAAACGATTATTTCTCCAGCCATTCCGATAGCAACATCCGTCATGATTGAAAGTCCACCAGCTCCTGTTGTTGCACTGTGGTCAGCACTGATGAATCCGGTCCAAGCACCCTTATCGTCCATCTTTGCGAGATAGAATTCACCCAATCCAATGGAATTGTACGGCGAACTTGGAGTAAGCGTATGGGTGCCATAGGTCAGTGTTGAGTTTGTCCACTCTGACACACCGACAACCCACCCACCGTTTGGTAAGGCAGCGATGTGTTCACCATCTTCGTTCGCTTGACCTGACCCTGCAGCTAGGATTGTTGCAGGTGCAGAACGGCCTGCCGTCTCAAACACTACGGATTCTTCGAGTCCGAGAGGTTCATCAGAAACGTTGGAGAACTGTGGTACAGCCACAGATCCAAGCATGATAGCAATCAAGAAAATTGGCAACAGTGCGTTCAGGCGTGTGCGCATGACACGGCTATGCCCTTAACAGACATCAAGCCTTTCATTTGTCGTGCCGCTGTTTCAAGCAAGATTGTCATCAAGTTGCAACAATTCACTGTCACCAGCATCGAGAACGCAAATCGTTGAGATGCTGAACGGCTTACCGCATGCAACACCGAGTTCACGGTTGACAACAGGTGCTTGGTGGACGGTCACTTCAGGGTGACGAGCACGCAAGTCATCGATGTAGTCGCTTGGGCAGTTTGCAGCGAGGAGAACGAGTCGAGCGTCTCCACGAGCACACGCATCGAGCGTCTGACGTTGTCCAAACAGTAGGCTTCCGGTTGCAATTGCAGTTTTCAGTTGTCGGCTTAGATCCATTTTATTTCCTCCATTCTCCACATGTGTTTCTCATGGTTGGAATCATTCCTCAGGGATGTAGAACAACTCAACACTACCCGTTCCGAGGGAAATTGGTTGTCCAACGATAATGTTCTCAGCAACACCAGTCAGACGATCGGTCTCACCGATGATACCTGCCTTGAGCAGGTGGTTGACCGTGACTTCGAATGCAGCACGAGCAAGAATACTGTGCTTGGTTCCCGAAACACCGTGTCGACCAATGGCTCGTACTTCACCTTCGGAAGTCATGACGTCTGCAACCATCAGGAGGTGGCGAACGTCGACTTCGAGACGAGCACTGAGCAGTGTTGACTCAAGTTCGTTGATGATGGCTTGGCGTGCTGCTTCGATACCGAGGTAATCGAAAATTTCGATGATGTTGTTGGTGTAGGTTCGTGTTCGATCAATCGTTTCGATTTCACTCACACGAGAAAGGTTTGAACCGATGGTCGAGAGGTAGTACTCGCCTTCCTTGTCATCGAATTGGACGTTCGCACGCTCGATGCCTGGAACACCCTTGAGACGTAGATCTCGGATTTTTTCCTCAAGTTGAAGCAACATGGTATAGGAAGGTGGGTTCTCTTGTAGGTCTGCAAGGTCTTCTTCAGTTGCAACACCTGGGATGATGGTCAACACACCAGGATTCTTTTCCTTGTCCGCTTGTACCATGGTTCGTAGAGCACGCTCGAGCTTGTCTTTGACTTCCATTCCAGTCATGTTCTTTTGCTTCAATTGACCCTTGTTCAGTTTCAAGACCAATCGTCGCTGTGCAACGTCGGTTTCGATGTTTGCAATGTTGAACGTGGTTGTCACTTCGAGTGCTGCAGCCAACTTCTGAGCCTCTTCACTGGAATTTTTCTTGTCGTCCTTGAGGCGGATGATCATGGTTGGAGTGCTCGGAATCTTTCGAGCGTCAACAATCTCAATGATACGTGGCAGACCTTGGGTAACGTTGACCGTTGCAACACCCGCATAGTGGAACGTACGCATGGTCATCTGTGTTCCTGGTTCGCCAATGGATTGGGCCGTGATGATTCCAGCAGCTTCGAATGGATCGATGCTCGCCTTGTCGAGGGCAGCGTAAGCATCTGCAACAACAGTATCGGCTTGATTCTATTTCAATTTCTTGAGGTTACGATAGT
>JAAXIR010000228.1 GCA_012270265.1 Candidatus Poseidoniales archaeon | reverse complement strand
ATGCTACCTTCGACCGCGCCGACAGGAACAACGATCGCCTCAGCAGTGAGCTCTTGGGTCGGTTGTACAACTGGAACTTGGGTTGGTGGTTGAATTGGCATTCGCACCTGACGCTCAATTGGCTTCGGTAGTGCGGCTGGTTGTGCTGAACCGATTGGAGCCTTGACTGGTCGAAGCGTTGGTGCTTGACCGAGTGGCTTTGCACCACCCATTGGAGCACGCATTCCAGCCAAGCCCATGCCCTGACCTTCCATGTTGCCACCAAGCGTTCGGGTCATGCCGCTCATGGCAGGTGCACGTGCACCGAGTGTGGATGGATCCTGGCCCATCGGCATCGAAGCAGGTGCTTGACCGGAGATGGATTGCATCCACTTCTGACGCTTCTCTGCACGAGTATCGGTCTGTTGCAGGTCAGCAAACTCTTGTTCCCGACTCTTGAGTTCAGCTTCAGAACTGTCGATTTCACCTTGTATCTGTGATGTAATGGCATCTCGCATCTTCGATTCAGCCATTTCACGGAAGGAATCCATCTTCTCAGCAAGACTGTTGAGACGGTCACGAACTTCCGCACGCTTGAGACCAAGTTGTGCTTCAATTTCTGCACGAATGGATGCCTCTCGCTTACGGACATCGATGAGTGCCTTGTTGCGCATGATTTCCTCACGCTTGTCGAGTTGACGCTCGAGTTGAACGGCAATTTCCTCTTGCTTGCGTGTTCGGAAGGCTGCAAGGCGTTCCTCCATATCGACCTCAAGTTCGAGGGCCGTCTCTTCCTTGAGGAGGTCAAGATCGGTTTCAAAGGTCAAACGCTCGTTACGAAGTTGTCCATCCAACTCAGCCATGATGGCCTTACGAGCTGCCGTTTCACGAGACTGGAACTCGATTTCAAGGCGTTCAGCCCAATCGGTTCGCTTGGCCTCGTATTGTTCTTCCAGTTGGCCACGTAGTTCGGTTTCACGCTCAAAGCGGAAGCGAGCAAGACGGTTCTGGATTTCAGCTTCACGCGTGTTGCGATAGGATGTGAACTCCTCATCGGATCGTCGTGCAAGTTCTGCTTCAAGTTCGGTCTTGAGCACCTTGGAAATATCATCGACAGCCTTGGAGAAGGTGATGTCGTACTTCTCCTTGAGTCGACCCTTCCTCTCGCTTAGTCGCTCGGAATGGGTGGCTTCGATTTGCTTCTGGATTTCTACACGTAGTTCATCACGGCGTCGAGCGATTGCAAGTTCGACATCCTCACGCATGCGTTCTTCCAAGTCGTCCGTCTCTTGACGTAGTTGAACCTCAAGTTCTTGCTGTAACTGTTGAGCGATGTCTTCCTCAAGACGGAGACTACGACGATCGTATTCTGCACGAAGACGGGCTTCACGGTGCTGGAGTCGGTTGCGAAGTTGCTGCTCAAGGCGTGTACGGATACCTCGCCGAAGTTGCTCTTCTCGCTCGGCAAGACGGGCTTTGTGACCTTCCTCCAAGGTTTCAATTTCCTTGTTTTCCATATCGACGAAACGAGTTTCCATCTCCTTTTCGATGTCTGCCTCAAGTTCGCGAATCTTTCGCTGAAGACGCTGATTGTATTCAAGAGCAAGTCGCTCCTTTTGCAGGGCGAGACGGCGGCGATGCTCGTCTTGAAGTTGGACTTCGATCGACTGCTTGATGGTCTCCTTGTGCTCTTCGAGCCGTCGGTCGTGCTCGTGCTCGAGTTGATTCTGGAGATTGGAGATTTCACGGCTCAATCGAAGATCAAGTTGTTCACGCATGCGTGTTTCTTCGGAAGCAAGTGCGGAACGTTCCATCTCGGCCAGTTCGACTTCCATCTCTGAACGCATTTCCTTTTCAAGTGCATCGAGGGTGAGTTCGTGTTGAACAGCAAGGTCGTTGGCAATGGCATCTTGCATGGCTGCAACTCGCTCTGAAATCGCTTGTTGTCGAAGTCGACGTTCACGTCGGATGTCGGCTCGCATACGCTCTTCTTCTCGGAAGCGAGCACTTGTCAGAAGAGCCTGGTCGGTCGAAACCTTTGGTGAGGAAGTGAATTGGCTGCGAAGGGCAGCAAGGCTGAGACGGTCAGCGTTGGCACGCTTCTTTCGAGCAGCGTCCAAAGCATCATCCTGCCTGCTCTCGCTAGCACTCATAGCATCCCATCCGACCTCGTATCGACCTTTCTTCCTACATAAGGTGCGCGACGTTCATCATGAACAAAAGCGCGATTTGGAGACGGTTTTTGCTTGCGCAATCAGGCTTCTTCACCATGCCCAACTTCTGGTGGTTGTGGCTTGACAATGTAGTAGACGGCGAGCAGAGCCGATGAGAAGAACAGCCAACCTGCAGGAGCGATATCACCACCAAGTTCGAGACTTACATCGGAAGCGCCGGTTCGAATCAATGCCCAAGTGATAGCGGTGAGGAGACAAATCATCTGAATCATGGACAATTTCATGTCCAATCCACCTTTGAGTTTCGACAAACGACGTTCGGAGATCATCAATGACCCTGAGATGAACATGATGGGTAGAATCACGATGTCGAGACCTGGTGTTGCATGGCAGGCGTAATCGACGCCTTCACCGAGACAAATTTCTGCATTCTTGAGATCGGGTCCAACGTTCAGTAACGGTTGAAGCCAGATGAAGCCTGCTGCACTCATCAAAACCATGGCGTTCCCTGGTGATGATAAGCCGTGGAAGTAGGGCAGATTGCTGCCCTCTTCATGCTGGAAACGTGCAAGGCGGAGCATTCCAGTAGCGATGATCCAGAAACCTGCAATACCCAACGAGATGGTCCAGAGTGGTGTTGCCTCACCCCACCGACCAAACATGATGAACATCATCAATGCAGGTGCAACACAGAACGAAAGACAATCCGACATGATGTCAAGAGAACCTCCAAGCAGCTTCTGTTTGGAATACCTTCGAGCGACTGGACCATCGATGATGTCGCCAACCGCTGACAGGAAGATGCAGAGCATGGATGCCCAGATGTATTTGGTCGCCAATCCTTCCGAATACGGATCGCTAAGCGTATCATCAACAGCAAGAATCAGGAAGAAGATGGACAGCGTTCCAAACATGGCGTTTGTGAGCGTGATGTAATCTGCAAGCCCAGTCAGCTTGAACGTTGATTTCATGGCAACAACTCAGAAACTGACTTTGAATCCAGTATCGCACGCAGGACAGGTGATCATACGCTGGCCTGGTCGTTGCTTCATTCGCAATCCTCGGTGACATGAAGGACATTCAATCTCAACACGGATGACCTTCGCTGCAAGAGTGAACTGCGTATCACAGCCCCCGCATCGCAATTCTGCTGGTCGTTCATCGACTCCTGCGATGAGTACTTTCGAGCATGAAGGGCATGAAATACGCTCCTTCATCCACTGGGTTCGAGTGGGTTCGTGATCTGTGCGAACGTTGGCATCGCACAGTTCGCACTGGATTTCACCGAGTTTGGAAGGCAACAACCCATTGCACTTCGGGCACGAAAGAGGCGGAGGAGCAATTCTCGACTCGATGATGAATTCTTCGTCCATGTTACTCCATCCTGCTTTTGATTTTGGATTGTTCGCTCAATAACCAGAGGATGCATTCATTCATCATCGTCTTTCTTAACTCCCACAAGAATGATCTTTCCTGGAAGGAAGTTCCATGGGAGATCCAGTGGAATGTTGTACTCTTGAGCAAGTTTCTGCACCAATTGTTTGGCTCCAACTTGGCCTCTTGAATCCTTGAGATCAATAGCATGCACATGCGTCAACTTGGACAATTCATCCAGTGGTGAAGATGTTGCACCTGCATCCGATGCGCCCATCGATGGGAGAGGCACTTCTTTGACCATCCTCCACCAGCGAGCACGTCCTACATCACGATGATTCTCAATAAGACCAACTTTGACCAAACGCTTGAGGTGGTGGTAGAGGTTGTAACGATCGACATTGAGTGCGGCTTGCAGTTGCACCGTACTCATTTCCGTCGTTTGCGAAAGGGCTTGATACGCGCCCTGTCGAGTTGGGTGGGTCAATGCTGCTACCAAGGGGTCTGTCCTCACTCTGCTCATCGGCTCACCGATTAGGACTCAAACCTACTTCCGTTTGAAGATATCCTCTCAACTTCGCATCTCGCTCAGTTGTTTCAGACCTGTATCAAGTGCAGTCCTCGTTGCCTTCCACATCGCAAGGAAGGTTTCCTTGACCAAGGTAAGAGTTCCTGTCCCTTCTGCGAGCCGTGCCCCATTGAGAATCACAAGGATGACCGAGGCTTCATGCACCAGAACACCTACCCAAAGAGCATCATAGAAACCGTTGACGACGGCATACACCAGCGTGACAGTAACGAGAATCGAGAAGGAAAGGTTCTGCCTAAAGTTGCGTTCAGTGCGTCGGGCCAGCTTGAGGAGGTCGGCAAGCATCCGCGGGTCGTCACCAGGAATCATCACGTCTGCAGCCTCGACGTTGACCGATTCTCCTGAGCCAACAGCAACGCCGACGTCAGCGTCGGCCAGTGCTGCTGCCTCTTTGAAACCATCGCCAACCATCATTGTGACTGCTATTTCAGATCGGCTTCGGACAACATCGACTTTGTCTTCTGGCGATTGGTTTCCAAACGCGTCGGTCTTGGGAAGACCAACGGTGGATGCGAAGCGGTCCACAGCCCCTTGCTGATCGCCAGACAAAATCTGTACGTGAATGCCCATCTTGTGCAATTCTGGAATCAGTTCATCTGCTCCTTGACGGGTGTCATCGTGAACGAACGTGAACAATGCAACGCACTTTCCACCCTTTGTGAGAACAGATGCTCCATGGCCTTGTGATTCGGCAAGTGCAACTTCATCTTTCAGTTCTGAAGGCATTTCAATCTTGTATTGAGCGAGTGCATCAGGACGCAACATCAAGACCTCATCTTTGTTTTGCGTAGCCTGGATTCCGGCATTGACGTCTTTGATGTTGGTAACTTTGGAAGCGTTGATCGATTGTTCGTCGGCGAACTCCCGAAGTGCTTCAGCATACGGGTGCGAAGAGCGTGCTTCAATCCCCGCAGCAAGTCCAATCGCAGCATCACGGCGGCGACCTTTCGCAGTGACGACTTTTCCTATGGATGGTTTTCCTGAGGTGAGCGTTCCGGTTTTATCGAGAAATACGTGGTTGACTTTTGCGAGTCGTTCGAGAACGTCACCGCCTCGAGCAATGGCGCCCATCTGTGCAGAGTTCGCCAACGCTGCAGCGTGTGGGACTGGAGCAGCAAGGAGCAAAGCACACGGACAAGAGACAACCCAAAGCAACAAAACAATCTTCCAGTTTTCTGGGTAGAGGAACCAGTACACAAAGAAGGCTCCAAAGATAACAACGGGAACCCAAATGGCTGTGAAGCGTTCGATAGCCGCTTGCAATCGAGGTGGTTCATCTCGATAGGTATGAACGGTTTCGATCAGTTCGAACAGTTGCGTATTCTCACCAACAGCCTCCACTTCAAGCACTACGGGTCCACGCGACAAAACGAGACCGGCTTGTACGAAGTCGCCCTCATCAATGTCAACTGGAACCGATTCACCTGTCAGTGGCGCTTTGTTCAGTGCGCCTGTACCCTCAACGACTCGTCCGTCTGCAGGGACCAGTTCACCGCTACGAACTTCGATAAAATCACCTTTTCGAAGAAGATCGATTGGAATCTGTTGCGGTTCATGTTCAACATTGGTTGGCTTGAGTGGATTGCCCTGAGGCATGATTGAGAGCGATCCGATCGAAATGTTTGTTGGACTAAAACTCGGTTGTTTGTGCCGGTGCACTTTACGAGCGACCCTCGGTAGACGATCAAGACCACCCTGCATGGCTTCTCGAGCTTTCATCAAGGCATCGCCTTCAAGGTGAACCGTGACAGCAACGAGGATGGAAACAATCAGCGCTTCCTCCCACATCATGAGGCCACAGGCTCCAATCACAGCGAGACTTGTCAGGACTTGGAATCCCAACTGAAGCGAAATCATACTTGCCAAAGCCTGCTTGAACATCTGGTAACTCGATGCGAGAATGCCAGGAATCGCAATCAAGGCAGGAATCCATCCTTCGATTCCAAGGAATTCAAGAACGAAGAGAGCAAACAGAATTGGTACTGCGAACGCTGCTCCCAGCAGACGCATCTGGTCTGGGCGAAGACGATTGGAAATGGCGGTGACGTATTCTGGCTCAGAACCGCAAACATGGGCAATAGCACTGTCTCGCTTCTTGAGCAATTCTTTGTCTGCTACACTTACCATCTGAAGGAGAATTCGTCCGTCTTTTTCGATCTCTGCATCAAGAATTCCCGGCTGTAGACAAAACAGTCGCTTGAGGTCACGAAGCGTCGTATTGTTGCGTTTTGCAACGTTTTCGGCCTTGACGCCTTTGAGATGGTGATGTTCCGTGTCTGGTGCGTGTCCAAGTGAGCGAAGCGCGCTTGAAACTTCAGAAAGCGATCCTTTTTCCAAGTCGAGTTCAAGTTTCACGTCGCCCCGTGTTGCGGAAACGGCCGGTGCCGTTACTTGAGGTAGAATTCGAAGCGCAGTCATGGCTTTACCGGCACAATCCGGACAATCCATGCCGACCAGAGGCGATTCAACCTTGTAGCAACCAGTCGCTTCGTGGACAATCTCGGGGGCGAGCTCCACAACGGCCTCAAGAAG
>JAAXIR010000196.1 GCA_012270265.1 Candidatus Poseidoniales archaeon | reverse complement strand
CGCCACTGTGGCTTAGTTGGTAGAGCGTCTGATTCGTAATCAGAAGGTCGGGAGTTCGAGTCTCCCCTGTGGCTCCTTATTCGTCGTGAAGAACAGGTGTAATTTCCAGTTGATACCGCTGTGCACTCAGTTCTAGGGCATGAATGCCAGGAAGGGTTCGACCTGCAATGTAGTCCAAACATGCGCCACCGCCTGTGGACACGTGCCCCATCTTGTCACTCATGCCACGTTGACTGACCAATGTTGCAGTATGACCACCGCCCATCAGTGCATATCCATTGGTTTCTGCACATGCACTCAGCATTTCGATGGTTCCGAGTGCAAAGTCAGGGATTTCAAACACCCCTGCAGGACCATTGAGAATGACGGTTCCTGCGTCTTTGATGCGCGTTGATAATGCACGAATCGATTCGAGACCGAGGTCGAACAGTGGAGCATGAATCGGTAACTCTTCGAGTTTGAGATCAATTCGATTACCTTCCACGTTTGCCGCAACATCGACTGGAAGGACAATTTTGTCAGCGTACGTGGTTAGGAGAGATTTCGCTGAATCAACGGTTGGCCCCAAATCATATTTCAATACATTCTGAAGGAATTCGAAGTTGACATCTCCAATCTCATGGCCTGAAAGGTGAATGGCAAGATTAGCAACTCCCCCAGTAAGCCACACCTCATCTGCGATGGAATTGTTCAGCATGTTCAGTGCAACTTCGATGCTATCGTCAACTTTGATTCCACCGAGGACAGCGATGCAAGGGCGTGCAGGAGAATCAAGCGCAAGGTCAAGTTGACGAATTTCGTGAGCCATCAATTCACCTGCAACACATGGTAGGTGATGAGCGAATCCAACGATGCTTGGTGAATTTCGGTGTGCACAGGCAAAGGCATCGTTGACAAAAACATCAGCAACACTGGCCAAGTCCTGGACCAGTGATGTTTCAGAGAGGGCGAGTGCATCACCTTTCGATCCGACTTCTTCTGGATCCATTCGAATGTTGTTGAGCATGAGGATGTCTCCTTCGCCCATAGCTTCAATCGCTTTCATGGCTTTCTCGCCGTGAATGTCTTGCACCCACTTGATCGTTCGTCCAAGAAGACGCCCCAACTCACGGGCATGACCCAGCGTACTCGTGAAATCGTTCTTACCTGGGCGTGATTGATGTGCAATCAACACGGTTTTTGCCTTGGATAATCGGTTGATGGTTGGAAGAATGGCACGAATCCGCGTGTCATCGAGAAATGCTCGAGTCGATGGGTCCAATGGACTGTTAATGTCGATGCGAACCAAGACGGTTTTGCCTTCGACGTTGATGTTGTCCAAGGTCAGGACGTTCGCCATTGATTCTCCGACGAGGAGAGAGTTTTTGATTGCTGTTGTTATCCAAATCCCCATTTATTCTGTGTGCCCCGTTTTCTCAATTACAATATGATTAAGTTGTGTGGCAGGAATGACAAAGCATGAGGGCCACAACACTCGTCTTGGCATGTTTCCTATTTTCGGTTAGTCTGACTGCAATCAATGCACAACAACCAACAGCACAAGTTCAGCTGGATTGTGTGGAAGAAAGTATTGCACTTGATGCTTATCCAGGAGCAGAAAGCAACACCACACTCGTTCATTGTTTGATTGCTAATCCCACTTCTGGAGAAGAAAAAGTGGAATTTAATGGATCATGGGGACAAATTATGCAAATTGATTTCGTTGATGGGCATGAATTCATTATTCCTGCTGGTGGAGAGGTCGAAGCCAATGTTTCTGTAACCATCGTTGAGGGTTCAGAATATGCATCGCATAATTTCGAACTTACTGCTGAGGTGCTTGAATTGAATGGTATTCCTCCAGTGAATACTGCTACAGATTCTGTAAACGTACTCGTCGATGTTGTACAGTTTGACTCGTACAGCACCTCCTACAATTCACCACTGAGCTTTACAGTCGTACTCAATGATGCAAATCTCAATACGTGGGATGGAATTACCATACAAAACAATGGTAATGCTCAATCTCAGGTAAGTCTCGTCACAGATGATTTGAGTGACGATTTGGGTGCTCATAACCTATCGGTTGTGATACCAGTTGTGTCGAACATGATTGCAATCGGAGATAGTTGGAACGCTAATTTTGGAGTAGGTGTTCTGGAAACAGCGACATTAGACACTTCGGATTGGGAAGAACTTGACAATGGAGCCAGGCGATTGAATCTCTCTTCAACGATTGGTCTTCAAGGTTCATCGGATGTATATTGTCATGAATGTTCAGATATCCTTGACGTGGATATCGAGATTCTCGTAGTCGAAGAAGCACTTGAAAATTCGAACGATGAAAACGATGAGAACGAGGATGAGAGTGAAGTAGTGCCATTTGTTGGGTTCTTCGCGACGCTCTCTGTTGTATGTTTGGCATTCGCCCTTTATCGAAACGATACAAGGTGCTTGGATGAAAAATGAATCTCTTCTTTCGATTTGGATTGAGGCGAAACATATCATTGAGCCCTTGTGCGAAGATCTTCCTGTTTTGACAGATGAGCCGGGTGATTGGCGTGTTGAGACGCCTTCTGGAAGGCCGTTTATCACGTTACGAATACAGAAGTCGCACGTTGGATTGTACGTGTTGCCCATGTACTATCACCCTCATATTCGCCCTCGTTCGATGGATGCTTACCTCAAAGGAAAGAGTACGTTTCGATTTGTTCGAACAAAACCGCTTCCTGTTGAAGGAATTCAAGACATTATCGAACGAGCTCGAGCAATGATTGGAACCTACTAGTCGGTACGAAAACGCGCGTCAAGAGCAGAACTAAAGCGCGAAAAGTGATAAGGCAACCAACGTTGTTGTGCTTTATGGCAAAACGTTCTGAGGGCGATTCCTCACTCGGAGGTGCTCGACAACGTGCGAGCACTGCCACATCTGCCTTTGGCGTCTCAAAGCGAGAGAGCCATGATTCGTCCACCTACTACAACAGTCGGATGAATGCGAATCTTGCATCCAGTCGTGATGTTGGATCGCCTCAAGATTTGCCAGAGCAATTCGAGAATGTCCTCTTGCAACAAGATGCTCGTTCCCTACCACTCCCAGACAATTGCGTTCAATTGGTCGTCACTTCACCTCCGTACAATGCTTCGAAGGTGTACGATGATGATCTCTCCTTGCAAGAATATCTTCAATTGCTCGAGGAGGTGTTTTCGGAATGCTATCGTGTTCTCTCTCCCGGTGGACGCATGGTCGTGAACGTTGCCAATCTTGGACGAAAACCGTACATCCCACTCTCAACATACATCAACAACATCATGCTCAACCTTGGATTCTTGATGCGTGGTGAAATCATCTGGGATAAATCAGCGAGTGCTGGATCATCGTGTGCTTGGGGTTCGTTCCAAAGCGCATCGAATCCGTGTCTGCGAGACATTCACGAATACTTGCTGGTGTTCTCGAAAGGTGATTACAAGATGCCACGTTCGAAGAAAGAGCGTGAGAACGGTCGAATCGACACAATCGAGAAACAGGAATTCATCGATCACACGAAATCGATTTGGAGATTTGCAACGGAACGGGCGAGCCGTGTCAATCATCCTGCACCATTCCCTGTCGAGCTTCCACGACGTTGCATTGAGTTGTACACGTTTGCAGGTGATGTTGTTCTCGATCCGTTCAATGGTTCAGGAACAACCTGTGTTGCAGCCAAACAAACAGGTAGAACGTACATCGGCGTTGATCTGTCATCCGAGTACTGTCAGATAGCAGAAGAACGACTCAAGCAAACGCCTGAATTCGAGATGCCTGAATCAAAACCCGTGGCCTAATGCCTGCCACATGCGCAGTGATTTTCAATAACGACGCAGGAGGTCAAGCATGGGCGATTGGGATATGACTGTTCTCTCTGGACCTGAGGGCGAGGATTGGCGCGTACCAGTTTCCGAACTTGAGAATCGTCTCGAACGCCTTGCACGAGCGCTCCGTGTTGCTGCCCTACCTGGTGCATTGATTCAACATCCTGTTGATTTGTATTATTTCGCTGGAGGTCGTCAGGACGGTTCGTTGTTCGTTCCGGCCGAGGGTATGGAAGGCGATGGGCCCGTTTTCTTCGTACGCCGATCTCTTGAACGTGCCCGGTTTGAGGCAGGTGGAGACAACGCACCGTTCAAACTTGAATCGTTTCCACGGCTCAGTCAATTCGCAGATGTTTTGAAATCACGAGGTGTTTCAGGAGCCCCTGGATTGCAGTTTGGTGAACTCCCTTCTTCCTTTGCTCAACGGTTTGCTTCAGCACTTTCTTCGTTAGGAGAGTGCAAAGATGTGACAGGAATTGTCCATCGACTCCGAGAAGTCAAATCAGCCTGGGAACAAGAACAAATGGCCCATGGAGCTGAAATTCAAACTCGAATGTTCGAGGCGGTTGCCCAACTTGGACGTGAAGGCATATCGGAGCTTGATCTCGTCGCAGCAGCGGAATCTGTCAGTCGGAGCGAGGGCTTCGGCGGCCAAGTTCAGATGCGTCGTTTCCCATTGGAATGCAATCGTGGCGTCATCGTTTCTGGACGAGCCGGAGGTGTACCTTCGTTCTTTGATTCTGCAGTAGGAGGTTCAGGGCCACATCCACTTGCAGGCATGGGTTCAGGATTCAACAAAATCAAGCCGAATGAACCGGTTCTGGTCGATCTTGTTCACGTTCATCGTGGTTATGTTGTCGATATGACGCGTATGTTTTCGCTCGGTTCACTCTCTGAGGAATGGCATCAGCGACTCGATGATATGATTGCAGTCAAGGAGGCTGTGGTTAACGTCCTCGACAAAGGAGGGCTTTGCAGTCAAGCGTGGGTTGAAGGACAAGCCCTTGCTCACGAACTTGGTCATGAGCAGCATCTCATGGGAATGCAACCAGATCAATCGAAATTCCTCGGCCATTCGGTAGGATTGCAACTCGATGAATCACCTGTTGTAGCTGCAGGTTTTGACCGCCCGCTTCCCGTTGGTGGCGCCATGGCGATTGAACCAAAACTGGTATATGCAGAGGGAAGCATTGGTTCAGAAGATACGTGGATTCGAAGTGAGGACGGTATGCGCGCTGTTACTGCCCACGATGCTTGGCCATGGTTGACAGAATGGTAGGAACCAGCCATCACGGTGCGGTCAAAGAGGTGGAATGTGAGCGTGCACTATGCCGGCTAAGCCATATGCTCCAAGTCACATTGGTTCCGTAGCGTCCACGTACACATCGATGAGGATTGCAGGAGCAGTCAAGGATTCACTCGTTAATCTGGTTTGTGAAGAATTGGATCGCCTTGTACCTTTGATGGAGGCTGCAACCCTCGATAACGATGCGGAACGAAAGACACTGGATGATGCGCAACGAACCCGGCTGAATTACAACCGCACACGTGAACTCATGATCGACCGCATCAAACATGTCGAATCGGTAGGTTCTGCAGCCGTTCAAGGTGGAATTGAACATCTTGAGAAATTCCTTGGCCGATTGATGCGACATTGTGAGGAAGCCGCGAGTCGCGATCGAGTATCAACCATCAAACCACGTCATCTTGAAATCGCTCTCCATTCTATGGGTAAAGGAACCTCTTCCTCAGAGGATGAGGAAGAAGAACATCAGGAGGAAGAGGGTGTTGAAGTTCAGGGAGGAGGCATCATCACCATTACCCATGTCAAATCAATGTCTCGAACCCATGCGAAAATGGCCATCACAGATGATGCTGCTGAAGACCTTCTTCTGACGTACGGAGACATGGTTTCCGAACTTGAGAGCGATATTCGCAAGCATGCGAACCTTGGACGAGATCCAATGTACTTCATCGATTCCGTCAATCGTCTAAGTGCCCTGATGGCTTTTGGTTGGATTCGACGCATGCTGATGAAGGCTGCTGACAATGCTCGAGAACGAGGTTACTCTCGTATCGACATTGAGCAAATTGTTCACATCGATCCGTTTGAGTGACCATGTTGCTTTCATCGATACTTCTCTCTGCATTGTTTGCAGGAATCGTTGCTACATTGGTCACGATTGCAATCGAGAAGTTTGGTGGTCGTACGGGGGGCGTTCTAGCAACCATTCCAACGACCATCGTTCCTGCAGCCCTTGGGATGTACAGCATTTCCGGAGAGACAGAATTCGCTCAATCGATGTCGATTGTTCCTCTCGGTATGATGGTGAATGCAATTTTTTTGTTGGTATGGATTCATGCTCCTCAGAGAGTTGGTTTGTCCCTTGTTGGAACAACGATTCTTTCGTTGATTGTATGGACGTTGATTGGAAGTCTGGGGCTTCTTGTTTCGAGTGAATTGCAAGCATCTGGTGTTGATGCATTGGCCTACGCAGTTTCTGGATTAGGGCTACTCATCCTCCTTGGTGTTTGGACGACGTGGACTTCTCGTCCAGCTCCGAAAGGAAGTCGATCGGTCCGTCCATCGGTGCTTGTTTTGCGCGGTTCTGCGGCTGCAACTGCCATTGGAATCGCAGTATGGTTCTCAAGCCTCTCGTATCCATTTGTATCTGGATTGGTCAGTACGTTCCCAGCAATATTCCTGACATCGATGATTGCGTTATGGCTTGCACAAGGCCAAGATGTACCTCAAGGTGCAGCTGGACCAATGATGCTCGGTGGAGCGAGTGTTGGTGTCTATGCCGTCGTTGCCATCGTTCTCTTTCCAATGCTCGGACCCGTTTTGGGTTCGATTATTACTTGGCTGATTTCGATCATTGCG
>JAAXIR010000015.1:2629-6767 GCA_012270265.1 Candidatus Poseidoniales archaeon | reverse complement strand
TTCGAAGGTACATTCATGACAGTTGACGCCTTTGTTGATGCATGAGAAGTCATCGATGAGCGAATCGAGTCAAACAAATAGATGGATGACTCATTGGCGCTCTCACAGCCTGAACTTGTTGACGATACGGATGTGAATGCGGGTGTATCAACAACCACAATCTACGTGGGTAGCCTCATTGCTCTGATTGTGATTATCGCTGGCTTCACATGGCTTGCACCAGCAAAGATTCGAAAGTATGAGTGATGGTATGCCACATCCAATCCTCTACAGTTTCCGACGTTGTCCTTACGCCATGCGTGCAAGGATGGCTTTGCTCGTGGCAGGAATTGAAGTCGAGCTTCGTGAAGTTGTTCTACGGGATCGCCCAGAACATATGCTCGAAATTTCTCCGAAAGGAACAGTTCCAGTTCTCCTGCTCGAGGATGGTACCGTTATCGAAGAAAGCATGGACATCATGCAGTGGGCGCTTGATGAGTCTTACTTTGTCGGCGACTGGCAACAGTTGGTCGATGGAAACGACGGGGATTTCAAACACCATTTGGATCGATACAAGTACAACAACCGATACGAGAACCCTCTTTCGCCAGAAGAACATCGGAGCCAAGTTGTGACATTTTTGGAAGGGTACAATACACGCCTTGCACAAACAAGTTTCCTTTGTGGTCATGATGTAACCATCGCTGATTATGCTTTGTCACCGTTTGTCCGTCAATTTGCCAATACAGATCGTGCTTGGTTTGATCATCTTGAACTTCCACATCTCCATGGTTGGTTGAACGCAATGCTCGAAAGTGAAACGTTCCGAAATTGTATGGTCAAACATCCGCAGTGGAAGGATGGAGATACACCTGTTTTTTTCGGTTGATGAGTTTCAATCGAAATCAATACCCTGTTGTCGGATAATGTCTGAAACCACGTGAACATTCATAACCATGAGGATTTTTGTTGAACATGTTCCAAGACTGTGGGGGTCGTTCAGCATGGCTGATGGAACGGATGTGGGGACATGTCAGAATTGAAAATACGAATTGAAACAGAGGAGTTCATTTACGAAGAATACTTTGAGGCTTGATCACCAACGACGAGGATAGACATCATCGTTCATCAGCACGGCTGATGGGCGAGCGATTTCACCTTTCTCCATCTTGGCGATGTTCTCACTGTCCGTGTTGACTTTGACGAAGCAAACAGCTTCGCCTTTGATGCTGGTGACGAGGACGTTCTGTCCAGTACTGAGATCATCAGGTATCGAAACGAGTCCAGGTCGTAGGAGTGGTGCTCCATGAGCGAGGGCTGCAACGGCACTATCTTTGACAACAATGCGAGGCAATCCAGCGAGAAGCTTCTCTGTTGGATGGAGCATGCGCTCCAACGCATCTCTCTCATCGCATTCCTTCCAAAGCCAAATAGCATCAGCAATTTCATGCAGTTCAACGCAATCATCGAGTGTGAATTTTCCAGAGTCTTCTCTTCGTAACTCTTTGAGTTCCACGGGCTGATCAAGCAACAGGCCCATGTCTCTGGCCATTGTACGGATGTACGTTCCTGCTTCGCATCGAATCCGAGCAACAATGTGCTTCGAGGATTGATCGAGCAGTGAGAAATCGTGAATCTTTCGTGTACGTACTTGGACTCGAACTGCTGAGATTTCTGGTGGTACGTTGTAAATTCGTCCAGTCAGTTGCTGCATGACCTCATCGAGCGTTTCTTGTTGAACTTCGCTCTTGAATTGGAAGACAGCGATGTAGGTCTTGTTGTGCTCAAGGATTTGCTTGGTAAGGCGCATCGCTTTGCCAGCCATCAATGGAAGAACGCCTGTGGCAAATGGATCGAGTGTGCCTCCATGGCCTAATCTTGGCAATTCAAGCATATCCCGAACCCATGCTGCGACTTGATGCGAGGTAGGTCCTGCTCCTTTGTCAAGGAGGAAGAAACCAGATTCCAATCGCTGTTCGATGGTCCTTTGATCTGGGTATGTGCCGATGGCATCGTCCGTTTCTGCTCCCTCATCAAGAACTATGATGCCACTCATTGCATTTCCTCCACAATGTTGAGAACCAAGGCCAGCACTTCTTGAGGGTTTAGGCTCGTGGCGTCGATACGGTGTGTATATGGCTCCTCTTGCTCAGGTAGCAACTGATACAACTCAAGGAAGCGTTGTGCATCAACATCTGCTCGCTTTTCGCTCGCTTCAAGAATGTCAGTAATCTCTCCACCTTCACGTGACTGGACGCGTAGTGCACGTTCCATCTCATCTACCTCCAACCAAATTCGTGGAATGTCCAAATCAAGTTGATAGGCCCACCATCCAGCCAAACGGCTCTCAACAATGGATGGAGCTTCTTCATCAGAACGAAGCATTTGCTCTTTTAGGAGCGCATCCAATTCTCTGTCCACGTTGAGATCGTCTTTGCACAGTTGTCCAAAATCTGCGAGCGACATGTTGCGTCGCTTGGCTTCTTGACGGAAGAGCTCACCACCATTCAGGCTGGTCCAATTCTTATTTTCTCGAAGCAGGTTGACCAACGTGCTGGTTCCGCTCCCCGGATGACCAGAGATGGTGATGCGAACCATTGTTTCACGTCCATTCGTGGTAGCAAACGTTGCAGCGCATGTTTCTTGGTCCCTTGCGATGAACGTCATCGCTCATGCACTCGGGGCAAGTGTCTGTGCTCTCTTGCTTCTTCGGTTCCTCTTTGGGTGCTGAAGACTTTGCTTGCTTCTTTGGACCGTTCTTCCTGGACCGGTTTCTTCTCTGTGTGGCCTGCTTCGATTTTGCACCATCATCGCTGACAACAAGATGGAGAAGAGGTTCGCTCAACTTTTCGTTTGCAAGAACAACAGGGTGGTTTCGATAGCGAATCAACTTGATGTGTCGGTCAACAATTCGTCCTAAAGGTGCGCTCATGCAGATGTAGGCACAAATCCATGCAGGGAAGAACAAGAATTTGTCGTCAAGGAGGTGCCAGCGCGGAGCCCAAGGAAGTGAAACATAGTCCACTCGGAAGGATTCGACAGCAGTGGTCAACCATGCAAAAATCCCGATGATGAAAATCATCGTGAACATCATTGGTCGCATGGCACTCATCTGGACCTTGAGTTGTTCTGGCATCATTTGCTCTCGCAAGGTGTTGGCCTTTTCCATGAGAATTGGATCTCGATTCATTCTCCCATCGTTCATCATCTTTCGAACTTGGGACTGACGGTGACCGATATGGGCTTGCTCGATTGGGTCGGCGAAGAAATTTCGGAGAACCGTATTCATGGTCATCGAGAAGGTGCCGAGGATGAGGACGGTCAGAACGAAGAACTCCGTTTCTGGTAGAATCGGAGCAAGTACAGGATCTGCCATGTTCCCCAGAGCGTTACGAATGTTTGGGTTGATGATGAGGAATGTCATCAAGATCATGACCAGCAACATGGTCATCATCGAACCGTTTGGAGGTGGTGGTGGAGGTGCGGAACGGTTCGCCATGATTGTACTGACCGGCATGAGGGTCATGAAGGTTGGTCTTCCGTTGGATTCAAACGGGAGTATGTTCTGCTACCACACATGCGCCGAAAAGAACCTCTCGATGTAGCAAAGACATGGGAGTATCCTGTACCGATGCCAATGCCAGGGCGACCAGTATGTTGTACAGAAGCAGAAGCCATTGATCAACTCGAGCGAATTGGGTTCAGTGAACGTATGTTCCTATGGACCGATGATGAGCGTAGAAAAATATCCGACTGGGGCTTCTTAGCAAGTGTCCGACAAGGCGTACCTCCGAAAGGAATCGAAGCTGAATTGAATGCGTGGTTGACACAATATCCCGCAGCATGGTTGGCGGTTGATCTTCGAGATGGTGTCATTCCACCATCAACACAGACCCCACTCAACACGCTCCTCGAGAATACGAAGCGCAATGTACTCATCATCGTGAGTAGCTCATCGGACCACGAAGAGTGGCCGCAATGGAAGCTACCGTTCTGAATCACTCGAAGGTGTAGTTGCAAGCAACGCATGTGCTTGCATCATGTGCATTTGAAGTTCCACAGATAGGGCAGTCCTTTGACTCTGCAGTTTCTTCAGCAACTTCTTCTTCAGCATCTTCTTCTGAATCTTCACCATCCGCACATTCATCGTCGCTTCATT
>JAAXIR010000015.1:0-2619 GCA_012270265.1 Candidatus Poseidoniales archaeon | reverse complement strand
GTCGAAGTCAGTTGCTGCTTCTTCCATAACCTCTTCAGCGTCTGATGATTCCTCTTCAGTTGCTGCTTCGGTTTCGTCTCCATCTGCAGTGAATGCCTTTGCAGCCTCAACGAATTCAGCCTTCTTGAGGTAGCCGTTGTCGTCGAGATCGAAGTTCATTGAGTGCGCTAGGAATGCGTCACGGTCTTCGATTCCGTATTCCTCCATGACTCTGAGCATGATGTCTTCTCGGAATTTGATTGCAGGGGCTTCGGCTTCGTCTGCATCCTCAGATGCTTCATCTTCGCTCGCTTCTTCCGAAGCTTCTTCAACGACTTCTTCAGCAGATTCTTCGACGGCTTCCTCAGCAACTTCTTCATCTTCAGTTTCGAGTTCGTCACCGAAATGCGCACCGTGGAAGCGGTTGAGTGCTTCAGCATCGATTTCGCCCTCGCCCTTGATTTCGAATGAGACATCCAATCGCTCACCCTTGGCAACGACATGGACCTTCCAAGTGATTTCGACACCATCCTCGGTCTGGTTTGTTGTCATTTCGACGTCACTTCGCTTTTCACCACCAGCACCTCGAACGTGCCAGTCCTTGATCTCAAAGTTCGATGGGATGACATCACGGATGAAGACATCTTGAAGTGCCGTATCTCCATTGTTCTCAAACAGAATGAGGACTTCGTACCGTCCCTTTCCACCCATTGGGATGGCCTGCTTTCCTGCGGAGAAGTTTCGTCGCAAGTGGCTTACACGAACCGATGGTGCTTCTGGTGCATCACGAACGCATACAGGTCCGAACTGCTCGGAGCTAAACTGGAATCGTGCAGGTTCATCGACTCGCTCGTTTGATGGTGATGGATCAGTGGCGTTGAGCTTGTAGGATACTTCCATGCTCTTACCCGGCTTCAAGCCAATTGGACCCTTCGTACCAACGGTGAGGGTCATGGTGTGCCCGTCACTGTCAGGGGATCGGTGCTCCTTCTCGAGGGTAATTCCTGCGGAGAGTTCGCCCTTCCATTGGTCATCAGCCAATTCTTTGCCATTGACACTGATCGTCATTGAGTCCATGTCAGGCGCGTCAAACAAACCTGGGATGTCATCGGTAATGCGCATGAGGTTGATGGTCGCAGAACCAGTGTTCTTGACAACCAAGTTTGCCTCGAGGCCTTGTTGCCGGAACGAACGTAGTGTGTCGTTCGAGTACGTCTTGGAGATTTCTGCATCGACAACGGTGAAGGTACTTTCCTCGAGTTTCAAGGTACCCTCAGTCTTGCGAGTGGCTCGTGGTAGAACAGTGTAGGAAAGGTCGTAGGTGAAATCAGGCTCGGCCGTTGCCATGACGGTTCGCTCTTCACTCTCCCACTTACCTTGCGGGTGAACGTCTTCCTTGACGTCACTGACGTCAAAGAGGAGGTCGTCGCTTCCCTTCATACGGACTTGGAGTTTCACCAAGTCAACAGCGAAGGACGAACGGTTCTCGAAAATGGTCTGACAAATCCAGTTGTCAGGACGCTCGTCTTCACGAACTCGCATATAGGTGAATCCACGACAAAATGCGTCTAGGTCTCGGAATGCGAGGTTTGAGAGGGTTGAATCCGCTTCATAGGTTACTTCTGCAGAACCCGCCTTGATGGTGCTCGTCGAGGTGACGAGAATTTCTCCTTCGATTGATAGGACTTGCTTTTCACCTGGTCCGAGAGAACCAACGGCCCATGTCATGGTGCCAGACTCGATGGTTGATGCTCCAGTGTGGTTGAACGTGAGACAATCGGGTATGGCCCGGGTGACGTTCACGTTGTTGAGTTGAACGCCAGAGACGTTCTCAACCTCGATTGTGAGTGCAATTGTTCCTGCTTCTTCAGACAATGCGATGCTGAGTGAGCGCTCGTTGTCACGTGCAGGGTTGGTGTCGAGAGACTCTCGAAGAACCAACATTTGCGCATCGGATACTGAGTATTTCTTGACATAGTTCTTTCCGGCTTCTAATTCATCAACTGAAATTTGGTCTCCGCCAATGTCGGTTGAGTCCGCATTGTCGAGGAGGCCATCGATGTCGTAAATTCGATCCTCTGCAGATGGGTTGTTAACGGTTAGTGTACCTTGGATTTTCTGCTTGATAACGGATCCATCGGCGGATAAGGTAGATGTTTCAACCTCGTGAAGCGTTCCTTCAAGTTTGTCTCCTGGGACTTCATCGACTTCAACGCTTGAACGGATTGTCGCTCCAGCAATTTCTCCGACTTGAACAGCATTCTCGTTGGACGCCATCAATGGGTCATGTGCTGGTTCGACTGGTGTAAGAAGAGCATCGGCTGGTGCAACTTCCTCGACCTGTGTTTCTTCAGCAGGTGCAAGAGGTGTTAGCAGGTCCATACCAAGCGCAGGAGCTGGGGTTTCCTCAGTCGCAGGTGGTTCAGGTGCTGCAAGTGGTGTGAGAAGATCCAGACCTGGAGGCGCAGCAGGTGCTTCTTCGGGAGGAGCAGGTGCAGCAGGTGTGAGAAGGTCGAGACCGGGAGGTGCTTCAGGAATCGGTGGCATGGCAGGAGGAGGAGGAGCTGATGAATACAAATGAGGCATTGGTCGCATAGCAGAAGTTGGAGGAAGAGGAAGTGGAGATGGATGACATTGGGG
>JAAXIR010000203.1 GCA_012270265.1 Candidatus Poseidoniales archaeon | reverse complement strand
GAATTGATCTCCTTCATGATTTGAGCGGGCGAAATAATCCAGAGAACGCCATCGATTGCTCCGTAATCTTCCTTATTGTGATCCATTCCACGTCCCGTGAATGAACCTCCAATGTTGTCATCATCACCTTCAACCCAACTGATTTCTCGCAGGATTTTTTCATCGGTAATGTTGTCACCTAAACCTCCTCCAAGTCGTGCATTATCGGTTTGAATGTAAATGACGGCAATGTCCGTTGACCACTCCTCTCTGACTTCAAGGAGCAAATCGGTTGATTCAGCACCATCTGGAAGGAAGATCTCAACATCGTCCTCAATCTGTGATTGGAAATCGAGGCCACGTTGGCCAAGGAATGCTGCAATCACAATGAGCAGCAATACAAAGATTGCAGGTGAGGCAAGTACGGTTCTGTACAACTGTTCTGTACGCTTTCGAGCGTATGAATTGAACTCGCCTTGCCACTCTTCCATTTTTTCCCGAGCAGGTTCCGTCGTTTTGCGGAAACTCTCGAGAAGTGCAGAGAGTTGTCCTGCCATGGTTGAACCAACCGTGTTCAATTGATGAACAATGCGACGACTTGGGCTCAATCGAGGCCGAATTCACGTACCAGCAAAATACGCAGGAAACCACGTACTGTTTGGAGGATGAATCCAGTGGCAATCAAGGCTAATCCGAGGACACCAATCCATACGGCTGTCAATCCTTGCCCGAGAACTGTATCGATTTGCGTTGTGAATCCCTGAGCCGTGTTCATGCCCATTGCAGCTCCAGTTGCGAGGAGTCCAAGACCAGGTATGCCGAGTGTCAACAATGGTTTCTTTTGTGAAAGCGAAAGAAGAGCCCAAGTGAGTACCGTAAATCCGTGAGAAATGGCCGTAAAGTTCGATCCTTTTGGAACATCGTAGCGGATGACTGTCGGAATTTCTTGAATGGTGAGTTGCTTCTCTTTTGCATCTTCGAGCATTTCGAGTGAAAGCTCCATGCCATCTGCATCGAAACGCAGGCGGTCGATGGCTTTTCGAGAGAATGCTCGGAAGCCAGATTGTGTGTCCTTGATGCCAAGATCGCTTGTTAGATTGCTTGCAGCAGTGATGACCTTGATTCCGAGACGACGGTAGGCAGGCATGTCGTTGCCTTCTCCACCTTCGACAAATCGAGAACCAATCGTAAAGTCTGCTTCCTCATCGAGAATCGGTTGAATCAAGTTCGGAATATCAGCAGTATCATGCTGACCATCGGAGTCAAGAACAACGAGAATATCTGCATCACTGTCTCTGGTTGATTTGAACAAGGTCTTGAGCGCAGCACCGTATCCTTGATTGCCACGGTGGCGGATCACTGTAGCACCGCATGCCTCTGCGATTCGGGCACTGGAATCCGAAGAACCATCATCGATGCAGATGACTTCATCGACGTATCGAAGAGCCATGGTAACCACCGTTCCGATGGTTTCCTCTTCGTTGTACATAGGCATGCCCGCAACGATGCGGACTTGACCATGTTTGGTCTCCATATCAAAACCTCGAAAATGTAGAATATATAGTTGTACTCCCTATACCATCCCTTGTTGAATGAAAAATGGAACACTGCTCAACCGGAATTGAGCAGTGTTCGGCTTCATGTAGATTTGAGTACACGATTGCTTACTTCACCGGACTCCTCTATCAATCAATCGAGGAGTTGTGAAACGGTCGTGACAGCTCGCTCACCAGCGATGACTCGCTGGAGTGCAGCCATGGAAACAACGAGAGGAACGTAGGATTCCCCATCGCTTGTTTCGTAGGTTTCACAGTCTGCGAACGATGCGGTGTTGATGGACAACTTGATCGCTCCGCCAGCATTGCTGCGGCGAACGTATCCTACCAACATGGTTCGGCTTTCTTCGGTTTGCTTCGTTTCGGTTTTCTTGGTTTTACTCATGTTCAACACATCCCCTCACTTGGTGAGGTAAGGCGAACATTTTCGTCAATGATTATCAAACAATCGAAGTGATGGAATTCGAATAAAAAAGGCCCCTCACCAGGCCTGAGCCTGATGAGGGGCGGATGCTCTGAACGACGTCGTTCGGAACTTACGTACCCTTGTGCAAAACAGGAACGATTCAACCGAGTCTTGCCTTCATCTCGGCAAGCATGTCCGATGGAAGTGGCACATAGCCGACATCAGCAACTTGGTCCATACCTTCTTCTGAGAATCCATACTCAAAGAAGTCTCGAACGAGATCCCAGTCGTTGTTGTTCACGTTCATGTAGATGTAGCGTGACAATGGTGCATAGGACCCATCAGCGACTGTGCTTGACTCTGGCTCAACTGCGTTTCCAGCATCCTGGACACCATGTGTGTCGTTGTTGGCAATCGCAGCAACAGACAACTCGTTGGCGTTCTCTTCGTAGTATGCGAAACCAAAGTAGCCGATGGCGTATTCGTCACCGGTTAGACCGTTGACGATCTGGTTGTCATCAGCAGAGTTTTGGTAGCCTCGAGCCGAGTCAAATCCTTCTGAAACTGGGTCTGCATCAGCGAAGCACTTCTTACAGAACACTTGTTCACCGAAGTATTCGTAGGTTCCAGAATCGGAGTCAGCTCCCCAGAGTTTGATTTCCTGGTCTGGGCAAGCACTGGAGTTGTGCAAATCTGCCCATTCACGGACGCCGTCATCATCGGAGTTTGGAATGACGGAGGACATGACAAGTCCGTCGCCTTCGAGTTCGGATTCAGTCCAGTCTGTGAAGACCCAGCGCAGCTGTGCCATGGAGATGCCTCCCATTGAGGAAATGCACTGGTCTGCTGCACCACCCTTCTTGTAAACAACGGATAGCCCGTCGATGGCAACGATGAGTTGTGTGACTGTGACATCGGAGTTGGCACAGTTGTAGGTGTAGCCGTCAGCGTCGACACTTGCTTCGGATGACTTCCAGCCTCGGCTCATGTCACCGATGTTGACGGAGTCTGCATCCGTGCTGCAGACCTTTGATGCTCCAGCGCCAGATCCGCCGCCAGCGACGGTTACAGTGTAATCAGCATTGAGTGCACTGTAGGATTGTCCCCAAGCACTCGCAACTGGGAATACAGTACTGCTTCCTGCGATGTTGATGGTTTTTTGTTCGTTCTCGGTATCTCCGTCACCCAAGCAGCCAGCGAGGCTTGCAATCATCAAGGTGA
The DNA here is from genome assembly GCA_012270265.1 of Candidatus Poseidoniales archaeon. Classification (GTDB taxonomy): domain Archaea; phylum Thermoplasmatota; class Poseidoniia; order Poseidoniales; family Poseidoniaceae; genus MGIIa-L2. Next base: position 3,638 of record JAAXIR010000203.1, on the reverse strand, counting down.
GGATAATGGTCCAACTTTTTGCGTTCTTTCTTAGGTTCATGTCTTTCATTCTCCCTGACCCGTGTCAGGTCATTAAACCCTTAGGAGTAACCAATAGGATGTATTGGATTCTCTATATTTCTATATAGAAGTATATATTATATGCTGATTCTCGATATACTAACCAATGAGCGAAGCCGAAATAGGGAGGGCCGTCGTTGACTGAAAGTGAATACCGCAAGTTGCAGGTCACTGGTGGCTCAACCATGATCGTCTCTCTACCTAGGGAATGGGTCAAAGCCAATCAAATGAAGAAAGGAGACGTCGTGTTCATCGAGGAAATGTCTTCTGGTGGCCTCCACATATCGGCGATGCAATCCGAATCATCCAAATCATCCGTGACCATCGATTGTTGCAAACTGAGCGATGGCCTTGTTGATTTGCTGATTGGTGCGTACTTATCAGGTGCAGATATTATCAAGGTCGTATGCAGCAGCAACATTCCACGCAAAGTGCGAAAAGACATTCGTAATTTCCTTCGTGATACACGGGGTATGGAAATTGGTCTTGATGAAGACAAGGAGATCCGAATTCTTTCCATTCTTGACCCTTCTGAACTGAGTTTCCAAGTTTCCATCAACAGAATGTACATCCTGATTTCAAGTCTCGTGAACGATGCCTACGATGTTCTTGTTGGAGAAGATCTTGAATTGCTATCCGACATTGAAGACCGTGAGCGTCAAATCGATGCAAGACGATTGTTGGTCGAACGGCAAGTTGCAGCTGCCGTCAAGAAGCCAGTTGTTGAGCGCAACCTTGGAACCGATCGATTCTCTGCTCTTGAACACGCAAACATCGCTCGAATTCTTGAGCGAATGGGTGATCACGCTGCTCGGTTGGCTTTCTTGGTCCGAGACAATTCCACGACCATCAAGAGCAAGACGTCGGAGATGCCATTGCGAGCAATACCCGAATGGGCTGAACAACTGAAAATTCTCGTCCATAACATGTATACCAAGGATGTCTCTCTTATTCACGGTGCCAAGCTTTCACTCGGTCGGCTCATGAAAGAAATTGAAGGGAATGAGAGCGACTTGTGGACGGGGAGAAAATCTTCAGAACGCTTGTTCTCCGAGTTTCAAATATCTGAATCGATTCGGAGGATATGCGCATACGGCGTTAACTTTGCTGAATCGCTGCTCAACATGCTCATGCATGAACGTATAGAATCCATTGAATGAGGAATGTTCATGTCTGAAACCGAGAATAAGCATGGCTCTGATAAGCCGAGTTTGGTTGATAAACTGGCGAAGGATCCAATGCGATACATTCTGTTTTTGACGAGTTTTTCAGTCATTCTCATTACACTCGGTATTATCCAAACACTCCTCTTTGAGGCTGTTACGTTCTTCCAAGACATCGCAGATTCTCGTGGTTGGTTTGGTCTTGATTTCGAGATGGATGGATTGTTTTCTGCACAAGGCACTGCTGGCATTCTCTTGCTGAGCTGTTTGGTTCTTGAAATCCTTGGGAACCGCTCATTGTACATCGACACAGAAAAGATTCCTCAGAAAGTCCTCTTTCCTGGTGACCTCGTCGTTCGACTAAGTTTCCTTCTCTTGCCCATTGCATACATTCTGTACGCCGACTTGCTTCTTGTTATTGCCCTCTTGATGGCGATTCTTACTTGGAGGAAACTGGCATCACGTTCGATCGGTTCGACCTCGAGTGAGGATGGCCCCGCTGACCGAACCTTCGCTACTGTCCTCGGCGTGTTTGCATTCATCTCACTGTTTTTCGCGCTTACAACAAACTACACTGGCGCATTCGGTGAATTTTTCTTCCAGACACAATGGACACCAACGGGCGCCTGTTCTGACCGAAGGACGCTCTGTGACAACATGTCCTTTGGTGTCAACAGCCTCTTGCTTACGACACTCCAAGTCGCATTTGGTGCATTGCTCATCGCTGTCCCACTCGGAGTTGGCTGTGCAATCTATCTGAGTGAATACGCTTCGCCTCGTCTCGTAGCCGTGGTAAAACCTACCTTGGAAATTCTCGCTGGAATTCCATCGGTTGTCTATGGGTTCTTCGCCTTCATCTACATCGGCCCACTGGTTGTTGAATTTGGTGAATATGCCTTTGCTCAGGGTTGGATTTCAGAACCTCCTAACATTCTCAATCCAATCAACGGAGCCATTGTTGTTGCTATCATGATCCTTCCACTCATAGCGTCCATGTCCGAAGATGCTCTTCGTGCCGTTCCAAACGAACTTCGTGAGGGTTCGCTCGCACTTGGAGCAACACGAATTGAAACGACCTTCCGTGTTATGCTTCAAGCATCGCTTTCTGGAATCATAGCGAGCATCATTCTTGCTTTGTCTCGAGCCGTTGGTGAAACCATGGCTGTCACACTCGCAGTAGGAACCGTTGCTGTCTACACCTCGAACATGTTCTTGCCAGCTCAAACCATGACTGCCTACATTGCACAACGTGTTGGTGGAGACCTGCCCTTCGGAGAAATCGGTTATCTGACGATTTTTGCCGTAGGCCTCTATCTCTTCGTTATCACACTCTGTTTGAATCTTCTCGGTAACAAGGTTCTATCAACGTACAGGGAGGCGTACTGATGAAAGAAGATCGTGTCGCACCTCTGAAGGACATTGACCGCTTGAAAAAGCGTAGTCGTTCACGTCGAAACATTGTCGAGAAAGGTGGATCACTTACCTTGGCGACGTCTGGTCTTGTTGGATTGTTTTTCTTGCTTGTTCTCGTCTGGCAGATTGCTCTGCCGACGTTCATTGAGGGTGAATCCGGAGAAATCTATGCAGCATCCGAATTCATTCCAGTCTCCGAGTACATCATGGAATGGGATCATCCCAACGTTGACGAAAATGGAGCAATCGTGACTGAAGTCATTACACTTGAGTTGACATGGGAAGAAAACGGAAAGGAGCATAATCAAGATATTGAAATTCGCATTCTTCCAGAACGTGGAATCGTGAACGATGTTTACATTAATGCTTCAACGGGTGTATCGACAGAAGTTCTTGAAGTCTCAAAGAAGGCGAAGTTCCACATCTACTCAACATTGGAAGTTCCAATCAACGTTGAGCAAACAACTGGACCTGTACCTAAAGCAGATGCAACGGGTCAACCTCTCGTATCCTCCTTCGTTGTGTCGGCCGATGTTCACTTGTTGGCTGATGATGAGGGCATTGTGTTTGAACCACTTGAGCTTCTTGCTTGGGCCTCGCTTCTTACCACCACTGCAGTCATGACATTCCCGAAACCGTTCGCTTTGAAACAAGTTCAACGAATTAATGGAAAGGAGAAGCCAGTCAAATATCTCTTTTTGGCGCTCGCCGCTGCAACACTTGTTGCAGGTGCCTTCTCCTTCTCATCCATTCTAGGTGCTCTCTGTTTCTTGATCGCATCAACAAGTCTCTTGCGAACACATGAAGCTCTTCATCGACTTCTTGGACAGGGTAGAACCATCGCTGAAACGGACCGCTTGGTTCATTCCATCACCAATCGTGATGGTGTCCTCATGTGGTCTCGAATGGTCCTCTTTGTTGCAACCTTGTTCATTCCTTTGGCAATTGAAATCCCATTCCTCACAGAACGATACCAGGATATTTTCCAGCCCTATGCCTCTG
>JAAXIR010000101.1:1170-7074 GCA_012270265.1 Candidatus Poseidoniales archaeon | reverse complement strand
CCGCAATTGGCATCTGACGTGTGTGCACTTCCATGATTTCCTTTCGGGCCTGACGGTCTGGGACACCAATCTCGATTTCTCGATCGAAACGGCCACCACGTCGGAGCGCTGGGTCGAGTGCATCACGACGGTTGGTTGCACCGATAACGACGACGTTGTCCCTTCCTTGCATTCCGTCGAGCAGTGTCAACATTTGAGCAACAACACGTCGCTCGACTTCGCCACTCACATCTTCACGCTTTGGACAAATCGAGTCAATCTCATCGATGAAGATGATGGCTGGTGCCTTTTCGCTGGCTTCATCGAAGATTTCACGGAGTTGCTTTTCAGACTCTCCGTAATATTTGGAGATGATTTCAGGACCGTTGATAGCCTTGAAGTGAGCGTTCACTTCGGTTGCAACCGCCTTGGCAATCATGGTCTTTCCTGTACCAGGTGGCCCGTGAAGGAGAACGCCTTTCGGTGGGTCGATACCACGGAGTCGAAACAGCTCCGGCTGCTTGATTGGCACTTCGCGAACCTTTTCCAGTTGCTGACCACAACCACCAACGTCCGCGTCGGTCATGCCTTCCGATTGACCCACGTCTTCGTCGTCAATCGCTTCGTCTTTGATGATGATGTCCGTATCGCTGGTGACTTTGACAATCCCTTTTGGCGTTGTTTGGACCACAGCGAACGGCAATGCTTCGGCAAACAGCGTCATGCCTGGAATGAAGATTCGGTCACCGGCCATGACAGGGCGCTTGGAGAGACCCCGGCGAGCGAAGCCTTCGATGCCGGGACCAAACTTGACCTTCTGCTTGTTGGCCATAACTGGAGAGAGAGTCAGTTTGGTGCACTCTTTTGCCTCAGCCTTTGCAATTGTGACACGATCGCCAAGACTCACACCTGCGTTCTTTCGAATGATACCATCAATTCGGACTATGTCCATTTTGGAATCTTCTGGACGGCTTCGCCAGTAAATGGCTGCTGTTGAGCGCTTCTCGCCTTTGATTTCGACGATATCACCTGGCTTGAGGTCAAGACCATGCTCGCCGGAGATTCGGGCTCGACCGTGGCCTACGTCGGATGGGATGGCTTTTGCTACACGTAAGGATACTTCGTTTTCTTCGCCGGACATACCTCTTCCAAGTCCCGAGAGTACTAAAACCATGAGTTACGAAAATCCCGATGAATTTTCATGCGATTGAATCGTAGCCTTCATGGAGGGAATCGAACTCGATTGCATCATGGTCCACGTACTTGAAGCAGGTTTAACGTTCCTCGAAGCCAACAATCCAAAGAATCGCCCGAGCGTCAAAGGGTTCAACATCATCAACGGTCAATTGGCTGAATCAAGCGATGGTGCAACCTTTGATTCCCGAAACCCCGCTTTGTTGAGAGATGTTCTCGTAGCGTTTCATTTGTCCACAAAGGAAGCCGTCGATGCTGCACTGGACGCCGCCCATGCCGCGTTCCCTGCTTGGTCTGCTACGCCAGCACCAACCCGTGGACAAATCATTGGAAACATGGGCCGACTGCTCATGGAGCACAAGGACGATCTCGTTCGCTTGCAAGCTCGTGAAATTGGTAAGACATTGAAAGAATGTGGTGGAGAGATTCAAGAAGCAATCGACACTTGTCTCTTCTTCCAATCCGAAGGCCGACGATTGTACGGTCAAACGGTGAACTCTGAGCTACCTGACAAGGAATTGTTCACCTATCGACGACCGCTCGGTGTCTGTGGAATCATCAACGCTTGCAACTTCCCATCCGCTGTGCCGTTCTGGAAGATGATCCCAGCCATCATGTGCGGAAACACATGCGTTTGGAAGTCACCTCAAGACTCTCCACTGCTTTCATTTGCACTCGCTCGAATCATGCACCAAGCGGGCCTGCCGGATGGAGTCATCAATCTCGTTCACGGCAAAGGAAGCGGTGCAGGCCAACACCTCATCAACGCTGTCGATGAAGGTCGTGTCAACAAGATTTCCTTCACCGGTTCGACGGCTGTTGGAAAGATGATTGGAGAAGTTTGTGGACGAAACCTCGTCTCTTGCTCACTTGAACTCGGCGGAAAGAATCCACTCGTGATCATGCCATCTGCGAACCTCGAGAACGCTGTTGAAGGAGCGTACTGGGCAGGTTTCGGAACCGCTGGTCAACGCTGCACATCGCTTGGAAACCTCATTATCCACAAGGACATTTACGATGAATTCGTTGCGAAATTGATGGACAAGGTCCACTCGACACGTATCGGAGATTCCTTGGAGCATGAAGGTGTACTGTACGGTTCGATGCTCTCTGAAAAGTACGCAAAGGATTTCCTTGAAGTCATTCAAATCTGCGAACAAGATGGAGCAACCAAACTCTATGGCGAAGGTCGAATCACTTCGGACAACAAGCCATCAGGGTTCGTTGGAACCGCAGAAGATGGAGTGTACATGTGGCCACACGTCTATGCTGGCGTTACTGAAGACATGCGTTGCTTCCATGAGGAAATGGTTGGCCCTGCCATCACCTTGGTCACAGCAGATGATTTTGACCATGCGCTTCACCTAGCAAACGCAAGCCCGTACGGATTGTCCTCAGCCATCTACACCAACGATCGACTCGAGGCGTATCGCTTCAAGACCGGTATCAAAGCTGGAATGACTGGGATCAACAATTCCACAACAGGTGCAGAAGCGCATCTTCCGTTCCGCGGCGACAAGGGGAGCGGCAAGGGTACTCGAGAATCTGGAATTTGGGTCATTGAAGCGTATTCTTACTGGCATGCTGTCAACGACGAACTCTCTGGAAAACTGCAACTTGCTCAGATGGATGTTGACGAAATCGAAATGGTTGAAGCTGAAGTTCGATGGGACGAATTGGTCTAATCGTTCAAATCGCGTTTTGTTTTCTTTCAAACGCTGCAAGGGGACGAAGGGCCAACCTCAAAGACCCCTAGTTGTTGGGTTAGGATAAGCCCCCTTGAGGGGCGGATGTGAACCTATGGGAGAAGGCATCAAACTCCCCGTGATTAACGGGCTTGGACGTACCGATCGAATTGACAATTGGTGGGCACAACCCTTCTGGATGGGACTGGCGCTCACCGCTGCACTCATCTACACAGCATGGCGATTGATTCTGTTCCCAGAAAGCATTTCTTACAAACTCGAAGGTTCAACCGTTGTTTCTCCAATTTTCTCTCCAAACATCCTCGAGTGGAGTTTGTTCGGACTCAATGAATGGGACCATCCAAGTTGGGTCAATGCGGCCATTCTTGTTCTTTGGATTCCATTCGGATTCCGTGGAACCTGCTACTACATGCGACGTGTTTACTACCGGACCTTCTTCCAATCACCAACAGGTTGCTGGGTCGATGAGCCAGACATCAACAAGAAGATTGGATACGGTGGGGAAAAGCGCTTGTTCATCTTCAACAACCTTCACCGATATTTCCTCTACGCTGCCATGATCATCATCGTCATCAAGTGGTGGGATGTAACCCACACGTTGCACTTCGACACAGGCTGGGGCTTCTCCTTTGGAACCTTCATCATGGCGACTGAAGCGTTCCTCTTGACCATGTATGTGACCTCCTGTCACGCTCTTCGCCACCTTGCTGGTGGCAGTCTTGACCGATGGGTCAGTGGAATCTCTGCTTTCCGTGGTCGTCTCTTCAAGCGAATCAGTGTGTTCAATCGCTCACACGGATTCTGGTTCTGGACAAGTCTCGGCTTTGTCTTCCTTGGCGACCTTTGGACCATCGCCGTTGCAGAAGGGCACATCAGTGACATGGCCTTTGTTTTGGTGGGGTGAACAAGATGAGTGAAACATATACCAAACACGAATACGATGTTGTTGTTATCGGCGCTGGTGGCGCTGGCCTACGTGCTGCTATCGAAGCTGCACGAAGTGGTGCAAAGACCGCTATCATCACCAAGTCGCTCCTAGGAAAGGCCCACACCGTCATGGCCGAAGGTGGCTGTGCTGCAGCACTTCAGAACGCTGATCCTCGTGACAGTTGGAAGGTTCACTTCCACGACACCATGAAGGGAAGCAAGTGGCTTGCCGACTGGCGCATGGCTGAATTCCATGCCAAGGAAGCTCCAGATCGAGTTCGAGAACTCGAACAATGGGGCGCTGTCTTCGACCGAACACCGAAACTCTTGATCAATCAACGAAACTTTGGTGGCCACACCTTCCCACGTCTTGCGCACGTAGGTGACGCTACCGGTCTCGAAATCATACGTACGCTCCAAGAGCGAGGCATTCACGAAGGCATTGACATCTTCATGGAATACACCGTTCGTCATCTCCTGAAAGAAGGCGATCGTGTTACTGGCTGTGTTGCCTACACCCGTGTCGATGGTGACTTCCACGCTTTCTCTGCAAAGTCCGTCGTTCTCGCAACTGGCGGCAGCACACGATGCTGGAGCGTTTGTTCCGGTTCCTGGGAATACACAGGCGATGGTCACGCTCTCGCTCTGTGGGCAGGTGCTGAACTTCGAGACATGGAATTCGTTCAATTCCATCCTACTGGAATGGTATGGCCTCCATCCGTCCGTGGTATTCTCGTCACAGAGGGTGTTCGTGGCGAAGGTGGTCGACTAACCAACAGCGACGGAGATCGCTTCATGTTCAACTACGTTCCTGAGATGTTCCAAGGTGACCATGCAGAAACCATCGAAGAAGCCGACCAATGGGTCGAAGAGGTCGTGAGTGGTAAACTTGCAACCGTTCGACGACCTCCTGAACTCCTAACCCGTGACGTTGTTGCCAAAGCCATCAAGGCTGAAGTTGAAGCTGGTCGAGGCTCGCCTCACGGTGGAGCTTTCCTCGACATCTCACACCGTGGTGAAGAAGCCATCAAGAAGAAACTCCCCTCGATGTACCACCAATTCATGGAATTGGCTGGTGTTGACATCACCAAGGACGCTATGGAAGTTGGCCCAACAGCGCACTACATCATGGGCGGTATTCGTGTTGATGCTGAATCGCAAGAAACAACGGTACCCGGTCTCTACGCATGCGGTGAAGCCGCATCTGGACTTCACGGGGCCAACCGACTTGGTGGCAACTCACTCTCTGATTTGATTACGTTTGGAAAGCGTGCTGGTGAATTTGCTGCAAAGCGTGCCACCGACCTTGCACAACCAGGCATCGATGATGCTCAAGTCATGAAGTCGATCGAAGACATGATTGCACCGCTAGCACGAGAGGGTGGTGAGAACCCTGGACTCATCTACGATGAAATGCGTGAAATGATGCAACACAAGGTTGGAATCATCCGAACCAAGAACGAACTTGAGGAAGCACTGAATGACCTCACAGCGTTCAAAGAACGTGCCATGGAATCCTTCCCAGGTACGAGCCGACGCTACAACTCGGGTTGGCACCAAGCACTCGATCTCATCAACATGGCCGACGTCTCTCGTGCTTGTGCACTCGCTGCTCTTACTCGAGAAGAAAGCCGTGGAGGCCACACTCGTGAAGACATGCCAACACCTGAGGATGAATACTGGGGCAAGACCCTCAACATCATCTGGATGGAAGATGGTGAAATCAAGATTCGACAGGAACCTGTTGAAGAAATGCGAGACGATCTTCAAGATGCAATCAAGGAGGTCAAAGCCATGATTGCTGAGCGTGACAAGGAACAAGGAGGTGTCAAGTGATGTCATGGAAGGGAAGAATTCAAGGGTTCAAAGTAGGTCGTGGAGAAGACGGAGAAACCAATCTTGAGGAATACGAAATCACACTGGATGAAGGTATGGTCGTTCTCGATTGTATGCATCGTATTCAACACGAACAAGAACCAGACATGGCCGTTCGTTGGAACTGTAAGGCTGGTAAGTGCGGTTCTTGTTCAGCAGAAATCAACGGTCGTCCGCGCTTGATGTGCATGACTCGAATGAGCGATGTTGTTGCAGAAACACC
>JAAXIR010000101.1:0-1160 GCA_012270265.1 Candidatus Poseidoniales archaeon | reverse complement strand
CCGATGAAGTCCTTCCCACACTTCAAGTACATTGTCAAGGATTTTTCTTTGTACTACGATGTTGCTCAGCGTATTGCTCCAATCAATGGTCCTGAAACCATGGATTGGGAATTCAACCAAATGGAAGCTGACCGCGTGCAGCACTTCCGTGAGTGCATCGAGTGTTTCCTCTGTGTCAACACATGTCACGTTCTACGTGACCATGAGATGTTTGATGGATTTGCAGGCCCTCGAAACCTTGTACGTCTTGCACAATACGAAATGCATCCACTCGATACGGAAGACCGAATTCCTGAAATCAAGAAGGAATTCGGAATCGAATACTGCAACATTACACGTTGCTGTACGGAAGTCTGTCCTGCAGGAATCCAAATCACCGATGATGCCATCATTCAGTTGAAGGAACGTGTTGTCGATCGATACTACGATCCTCTCCAACGTATTTGGAGAACCATCACTCGACAAAAGGTTCGTTACTGAAGCAATGGGTAATCGGTTCGACCCTCTGAACTTACTCGAAAGCGATTGTTTAGGGGAATGATTTATTCAATTTGGTCTCTCTTCAGTATGTATGAAGTTCCGATTGTTGTTTGTGAGTATGCTCTTCATTCTTGCACCTATGTCTGGCTGTTTATCCTCACAAGAAGAAGATTCTACAAGGGCTGATAGTTTTGTCAACGGCTCAAATTCGCTGATCAAAATGACTGATGAGGCAACCGGAGAGAATTGTGCATTTGGTGGAGTTCGAATTGACACTGGAATTGATTTCGACAGCAATCAAAAGTTAAGTGATGATGAAATTGACAACACTGCATATGTGTGTCATGGTGAGCCTGGTGACAATGGATTTTGCAATCCTGAAGATTGTTGCAATCCTGTGAATTGCGGCAATCAAACCTCATCTGTTGACCAACTAACTGGTGGCGGTTGGCACACATGTATGCTTAGAGAAGATGGAACTGTAATGTGTTGGGGTAACAACTACTACGGCCAAATTGGAGTTGGATACACAAACGCTTCTGGAGGAGTTAATCCGGTTGATGTGACCTTGTATGGAGGTCACACTGCAACACAATTGTCCGCTGGAGGTTTCCACAATTGTGCCATATTGGATGATGGAAGCGTAGCATGCTGGGGTTACAACCAAGCAGGAACTCTTG
>JAAXIR010000087.1 GCA_012270265.1 Candidatus Poseidoniales archaeon | reverse complement strand
TCAGTCGCATCGTTCGGGAACGCATCAGCATTGTTTCCAACGCCATCGCCATCACTGTCCAACCACTCATTCACATCGTTCGGAAACGCATCTCCATCGTTGCTGTAACCATCACCATCGTCGTCTGGACAGCCGTTTACATCCTGCGAAGATGTTCCTGCAACTTCCTCACAATCATCGTTTGCATTCGGAACACCATCTCCATCTAGGTCATTCTGATCGATGAATTCGAATGTTGAGGACAGTTGATGTTCAACACCTTCGTAGTCAATGAGTGACAACGTGACAATCCCTGGAGTTGCAACTGCGGGTGTCGTGAACTGAATCGTTCCATCATCAAGAACATCAGCTGTAACCGAACCAAGTTGACCGAACTTGACTGTAATCTCATTCGTTACAGACACACCCGTTGATTTAGTTGCATAACGGAGTACGCCATTTGTCTCATCGGTATAAGCGACATGAATTGTACCATCATCAATGATAATCGAATTTGATTCACCTGTGCCATCTCCTACGCTACCGCCATTCTCGATGGTACTGACCTGCCAGTTCGGCGATGATGGGTTGAGCGTAGCATACTTCAGTTTCCAACCGTTCCAAGACCGGTAAACAATGTGTGGATCGCCTGCTGCATCGATGGCGATGGAAGGATTTCGACCAGTATCTCCAGACGAATCAACAACGTCAGTGTTCCATGCTCCATTTGGAACGCCCGTTGAATAGCGCAAATCGTCGTTATCACTGTCGTAATGAGCGATGTGGAATTGGCCTTGATGATCCATGGCTAGCGAGCTGTAGTAGCCTGGGTAGGCGATGTTGTACCCACCGGTATCTGGTGCATAGGTAATCCAAGAACCACTTTTGTTTGTTGCAAATTTCAATTTGGATTGGCCTCGATCTTGGTACGCAATGTAGGCATTGTCATTCCCGTCAATGATGATGGCTGAGTCACATCCCTTGTTGCTGCCTGAATCGATGGAATTTGTTACCCATCCACTTCCATCAAACGATGCAAGTCGAAGCCCATTGCCGCAGTATGAACCACTAGCAACGAAAGAAATGTGAGGATGATTGTTTGAATCGAGAGCAATTCCTACTGGCCCAACCTTTGCGCTTGCCGAAACTTGCGTTGAAGTCCATGAAGAACCATCGTAGTGCATGTACACCACCTTGTTGGTGTTCGTTGAATAAGCAGCATGAAGTTCATCGTTGTCATCAATGACCATGTGCGTATCCCAACAATAACTTCCTTCACAATTTTTGATGGCTGTGGGCGTCCAAGAAGAGCCATCGTAGACACTGTGCGTGAATGCGTAGCCATCGCCACTCGCATGAACGATGTGCACATGACCATTTGAGTCGATTGCCATCGCATTTTCATGCCCTGCCTCATTTCCGAAGTCTGCGGTCGTCTTTGTCCATTGATGATTGATCCCATCATACGTCACATTCGTATCATCGAGTGCAGAAAAACCACTTCCCGTGATGGTAATTTCTTTACCACCTGTGATCCATCCTGAGTTGGAGGAAAGCGTTGTATCAATCGGACTGGATGATTGAATATCATGACGAGCGTCGTCCAACGTAACTGGGTGATTGACGATTGGAGACATGGCCATCGCAAGAAAAACGATGGTCACAAACCACACACGCATGACAAACGCTCTACTGCGCAATAAAAAAATGCTTTTGTATCAATCATGTAACTAACGGATTGAACGATTGACACATGAGCATATAACTGGTGAATGCTTGTGGCAAACATGGTCGAAACGCTTCCAGTGATTGATGCACTCCATCAGAAATCAAGCGTAACTGCGATTGCGTTGCATCCGACATCTGGCCACCTGTTGATTGGGAACAAGGATGGTTTGGTTCAGTGCATTGACGTGAAGAGTGAAGGGAACGCTGTTTTGTCAAAAATTCATGTCAACTCGAAAATTGTTGATCTTGCGTGGAGCACAAACAAAATTGTCATCTTGGATGAGACCAATGGATTGCACGTCTATTCGCTGGATGCTGAAGAGATTTGGACATCCGAATTCGATGCGGGAGGAGCACAATTATCTGTAGGTAAGCAAATCCTTGCACTCGATGGAATTGGCACACTTCGCCAATACACATTGGATGGGCAGGAGTACAATATGGTTCACAGAGATGTTCGTTCCTTCGCTACGAGCAATGACTCAGTATTCTTAATTCTCGAAAACCAAACAGTTGCAAAAACAGATGATCAACTCAACATTGTCTTCCAGCGTATACAACGTGGGGATATTGGAGAAGACATCGTTGCTGCTGGAGCAGGTGCAGGCCAAACATGGTTTGTCGCACGGGAAGGACACGCACTTGTCCCAGGTGAAGAGGAGGCTCTCGAGTTGGAGGTTTATTCGGAAGAGAGCTTGCTACATCGTCGAGAGTTGAACGGACGTGTGAAAGCGACGACAGCAGATGCATTAGGCCTGTACTTGGGATTGGACAATGGTGATGTGCTCTCATTAAACGATGAACATCTTGACGACCTGATTTCATTCGATTATCCAATTCAATCACTAAACCTAATTGAATCGACCCTCGTTATTGGGACATGGTTCTACATCTATGGCTTCGATATTCAAACCAAGAACATCATTTGGCAAGTCGAACACAAAGGCATGATTGAAGGGATAGAGATTGATGAATCAGGACGTATGGCCTTCTTCGGTGAAGATCAAAACGACTGGACTGGAGCTGAACCTGTTGGCATTTGCGATGTGAATCAAGAACGAATTGAAGTCGATCCATCGTTCCTCCAAGGGTGGTTTGAAGAAGAGATGGTTGAGGTGGAAACCAACCCAGAAATTGTCTATAGAAATGTTGATGACTTTACGAATCTTCTTTCAGAAGAAGAGCAACAATCCTACAAGCAGAGCATGCAGGAACTCGAGATTGGTCTTGATTCGCTCACCGCGGCGATGAACGAAGAGATTTCTTCTCAATCAATCGATGAAACAGAGGATGACCTCGAGGATTTGCTTCAGTTTCTGCATGAAGATGCTGATGAAGTCCTTCTTCCAAAAGCATATGCTGGAGAGAACCAAGCCATTCGTCTACATGATGCTGAAACTGCTATTGTCACATTGGATGGCTCGCAATCTTCAGATCCACAAGATCGAATCCAGTCATGGTCATGGTTGGATGGGACTGGGCGTGAAATTTCAAATGAAGCCAAGGTACGTGTGAAACTTTCACCAGGCATCCATGACTTCGAGCTGAGAGTTTTCGATTCTGATGGAGGTATGACCTCGGATTCGCTCCAGATTACGATTGAATCCTCAGGCTCATGAAGGAGAAGTCGTTGGCAACACCATGGGCGTTCATACCCCACTGATTGAGAACTTCTTGGTTGGACCGCTGCAGATGCGGTGTTCCGTTGTCACCGATTCTGCCACAGGAGACACCGTCATTATCGATGGTGGCGATGAGCCGCAGCGACTTATCGATTGGATTGAATCCTGCACCGGAACGGGACCCCATTGGTCGACACACACGTTGGAAGAAACCAAAAACATTGAACGAAAAGTTGTCGCACTTCTCAACACACACGCTCATTTTGACCACAGTGGACATATCCCTACACTGAAACAACACTTTGACGTTGAATGGTATTTGCACCCAGACGATACGTTCCTGCAAACGCTCGCAAAGAAAGCAGCGGTCCGATACGGAATTTCGTTGCCCGAACCTGCTGTAGCCGATTACGACATAGCAGATGACCAAATCCTTTCACTTGGCTCCATTGATTTTGAGATTCTTCATACACCAGGTCACACACTTGGTGGTTGCTGCCTTCGCCTACTTGTCGAGGATGATGCTGATCATTTATTCGTAGGCGATACATTGTTTGCAGGTTCCGTTGGTCGAACTGATTTGGAAAACACGGGCGGAGACTTCAACGTTTTATCGAACAGCATTCGAACGAAATTGTGGCCACTTGACCCTGAAACCATCGTCCATCCAGGACATGGACCACTCACAACCATTGGACATGAGAAAGCCACAAACCCATTCGTAGGGGATGGTGCCGGTGAATCCGGCGTTTACACATTCGGAAAGTACGCTTAACCAAGCAGGCTCGATAGTGCGTCTTGGAAGACGGGTAGAGCTTCTTCCCAGGTTGCAACAATTCCATAATCAGCATGCTGGAAGATTGGTGCATCAGCATCCTTGTTGATGGCTACAATGTACTTGGAAGAACGCATACCAGCAAGATGTTGGATAGCGCCTGAAATTCCGACAGCGATGTAGAGGTTTGGATTAACCGTTTTTCCTGTTTGTCCGACCTGCATTGAATGAGGGATTTCTTCCCATGTGTCGACTGCTGCACGTGACGCACCAACCGCAGCACCAATGGTATCTGCAACTGCCTCAAGATGAGAGAAGTTGGCTGGTGAACCCATACCACGTCCACCGGAAATGATGATGTTCGCTTCCGAGACATCGAGTCGAGCACTTGCTCGCTCCATGACGTCTTGAACAGCAGTCTTCACATCACCGGATGCATCGACAACGGACACATCGTTGGATGATCCAGAACCAACACCAGAAAACACGTTTGCTCGGACTGAGACGACAGCGTCGCCGTTGACAGCGACTGTTTGATTTGCCTTTCCAGAATAGATTGGTGAAGTCAAGTTGTTGCCTTCAATAGAAACAACGTCTTGGACAACGGAAAGGCCACGGCGTGCTGCAAGACGGGCTGCTACGTCTTTACTTCGAGCTGTCGCGAGGAAAAGAACGGTCCCTGCTGGCATTGCGCTGTCAAGTGCGCTTGCCCATCCGCTGCTATCGTTTCCAGCGAAAACATCGGATTTGACTGCGATAACCTTTGCGACACCATCGTAGCCTGAGACAGCATCTGCCATGGAAGCATCGGTACATGGGACGACGACTGTGACGTCTCCTCCCATGGCCTGAGCAGCAGATACAAGCTCTGCAGTCGATGCATTGACGGTTCCTTTTGTTAGTTCTGCAATTACAATCTTGTTTGTCATCTTTCTCACCTCATAGTACGTTGGCTTCATCACGAAGCAATTGAACAACCTGCGAAGCGCTTGATCCGCCTTCGAAGGTCTTACCGGCAGGTTTCGCTGCAGGCATAGAATGACTTGCTACAACAACCGTTGATGCAGGAGCGCTAGCAGTTATGAGCTCGACTTGTGCTTTCTTCGCCATCATGATTCCCTTGACGTTGGCCTTTCGTGGCTTGAAATCACCCTTGTCACAAGAGATGACGGCTGGAAGGGGTACACTCACCTTCGCAACACCTGCCTCAACTGGCATGGAGACGGTCACTGCATCACCAAATTCGGCACCAATGACATTCGATGCATTTGCCCAACCAAGGCGCTCAGCGAGGCCGGGGCCAGTTGATCCAGCACCTGTATCAGCAGCTGACTTGCCGCAGTACACAGCAGTGCCACCAAGCGATTCAATGGATTCTTTGAGAACGCTTTGAAGTGCGTTTGAATCGAGTTCGGACCATGAATCGTCCCAAACTCGAACGATGTTATCGACACCCATTGCTTTGGCATCCTTGAGAATCTTCTCAGTGCCTGCCCCTCCAACAGTGAGCGCAGTGACTGTACCGCCGGTCGCTTCCTTATGGCGAAGAGCAGTTTCGATGGCAAATCCATCGTATGGACTCATTTCCATCTTGACTGTGGAGAGGTCGACGCGACCTCCTTGCACAGCGATTTTTGCATTCGTGTCTGGAACTTGTTTGACCAATACAATGATTGTGGACATCTCTATCAAATCTTCCAGCAAGGTTCGATTCATGAAGATTGGCTTTCAGCCGCTATGAATTCTTTCTCAGAATTGAAGGAAAAAGGTAACCTTTACAGGCCGTCTTTGAACACGTGAAACTCCATGTCCGAAGACCACCATGTTCCCGGCCCTCCTAGTGATATAGCAGATACACTCAATGCTTGGCGAGATTTATTTCAACGAAAGCATGCTGATGATATCGAAGGATTGAGCGTTCTTGATGCAACTGAAGATCCCATCTTCTCATTCTATGTCGATTTTGCAGATATCGATGGAGATGATTTACTGAGTTACCGGTTTAATGAATACCCAGAGCAAACCATCGAATTAGCAAACGAAGTCCTACGGTCGATGTGTTCAGAACATACCGATGTCCGATGTGTTCTACGACCACTGGTTTTTCCTGATGAAAAGATTGTTTCTGTCTCAGACCTACGAATGCGAAACCGAAGCAAACTCGTAAGTCTGATTGTGAGCGTAAAGGATGTCGGACCACGGCTTGGATATCTCAAACGGGCAAGGTATGTATGCATCGAATGTGGACATCAAGAATTCGTGGACCAACGTGTCGCAAGAGAACGAAAGCGACCAAGTGGCCCATGCAAGATTTGCTATGATGAGGCAAAAAAAGCGCTGAATGGCGACATTTCATATCCCCTGTTCCGTCACTTGAATTAATTTTTACAATTATCATCAGAGGGCTCCTTATATCAGCATATTAAATACCTGAACGTGCAAAACCATGATTCTGCAAATGATCAAGCAATCCAGATTATCGTTGATGACGAATACGTGGACGCATACAAAGTAGGTTCAACAATTCGAGTCAATGGGGTGGTCTACATCGATCCAATTCCGGATCGTAGTTTCATCAAAGATACACGTCGAATTCTCCAAGTGCGTGCACTGAGCATCGAAGAAGTCTCATGATGTGATATCGAGCATGGTCTCGTATGCTTCTGGATTGGCTTCAAAATGTTCTGCGATGGATGACAAACCTGCGGCGACTCCCGCAGCGACGCCCATCTTCGCATCGAACGGATGCAGCGTCCCATCGTGGTCTGCTGATGTGATCGAAGCACACTCATTCCACGGGCTTGGTTCTCCGAATTTGGGATTTGGCGTTACTTGAATGTGGCCAAACTCTGGCAATACGACGTGTTCTGCAAGTTCGTACACAGGCGACTGCTCATCTTCTGGATCGAGGTATGCTTTCTTCATCTTCTTCTGAACTTTCTCGAGCGTGTCGTGTAGCAGAAGTCCTCCATTTGGGTCGGACTTGAGCAGTTTGTG
>JAAXIR010000164.1 GCA_012270265.1 Candidatus Poseidoniales archaeon | reverse complement strand
GACAGTGGCCAAACTCAAGGCCCTGTGTGTCATCAACGACCTCGCCACATCCGGTAAGAAAGCCGAGTTGGTCGAGCGCCTTCTCGATGCAGGTCTATCCCGTAAAGAGGTCGGATTGTCTGAGGCTGAAACCGTCGAAGAAGCGGTGGAAGAAGAGGTCGTTTTCTCACTCGAAGATGAAACCACAATCTCGATCGAAGAAGACGAACATGAACCAGTTGAAACGTTGACAGAAGCCGTCATTGAAGAGCAAGAAGACGAGGTTCTCGAAGCCGTTCTTGTCCCTGACCTTGTTGAAGATGAGCCCGAAGACGAGGTGTTCACGCCTGTTGCGACAAAGCGGCAGGATGTTGCGACCCTTGGTGATATGATCAAAGATCCAAAAGTCATCGCTGTCATCATCGTTTCACTGTTCCTTGGAGCAGCTGGATGGTGGTACATCAATTCCTCATTGGAACCGTTCACGGCCGAACCGCTTCGTTACGGTGATACGATGGAGTACACGATTTCTGGTGGTCTTGGCGACCGTCCTGCCATCATGGCGAGCGAGGGATTCCTCGACCTTGTCTTCAATTTCCTTGAACCAGATGACGATTATTGTCGTATCTTCATGGATTACGAAGGACGTGGAACCTTGTCGGTCAGTCAAGGAACCAGCCAAGACTTGGTCGGTATGTCTTCGCAGAGTCTGCTTGGAGCTGTCCGCTCGCAAGGTCCCTACGGAAGCAACGACTGGTTGGCTGTTGAGATTGCCAACACCTACGAATTCGATGATTTCGACATTGGTCGAAACACCTACTCGGTCATCAATCAGGGCAGTTGTCCAGAAGCAGAAGATGGTGCCTACGTTCCTGGTGAAGCGGTGCTAACCACGAAGCGACACGTCGAATTGAAGGAGCAAGTGACGCTTTCAACAGCGTTCGAATTCTCGGCAACCATCGACAACAAGCCCTACGAAGGATCAGCCAAGACCTTCGATGTTGGTGGCTTGTTGGGCTCGCTCGACGTGATTCTTCCTGGTGTGTCCTTGATGCTTCAACCGATTGAATTGCAAGACTTGTTCGCGACCGATGTCATCGAAGAGGGTGCCTCTGGTGAGCGATTGGGCTGGCGATGGCGCGTCGTTGGGCAAGACACACTTGTGGATGACCAAGCGTGGAAGATCGCTGCAAATCACGTTGTTATCGAGCGACTCTGTCTTGGATCAGCCACCATGGAAATCTGGGCTGAAGAAGACAATCCTTGGGCCAGTCAGCAAACCGTTGATGTCATCATTTCCAACGATGGTTCCCTGCAATCCTCGTGTTCTCCATTCTCAGAAGCCTTTGGTGACTACCTGCTTCCAGAGGGTGAATTGGAATTGCATCACTCGATCAAGACGACCAAAATGACACGAGGATCAAAGGTTCTCGACCTTGGCAAGGACTACAACATTCGTCCACGGGCCAACCTTCTTGCTCTTGATGAGGATGTTCAGGAAGACTGGGGTGGTCAAGACAAGCTCCATCCACCTGATGCTTCCAGTATGCGTGAGCACACGCTCGAGAAGGCCATGCAATGTTTCGATTACATCGGCGGTTCCGCCAGTGGTGCCAAGGCCGCACTTGACGATGGAGGTTACATATGGCGTGGACTCGATCAACGAACGGGTGCTAGCACACAATGGAATGTGTCTTGGGTGGCACTTGACGATACGTCAGGATGGGTTCTGTTCGAACTGACTGGAGAACCAACAAGCGACAACTGCACCTATCTCGACAAAGGATCGTTCGAAGAATTGGCCTCACACACCCGTGAATCGATTCCAGCCGTGGCCAACATTTCAACCTTGGAAGAACGCTTGTCGGATACGCAGCGATACCCACAACTGACGGGGGCTGAGGCCATCTTTGATTCGACTGGTGCCTATCACGCCGATGCACGCGTTGGCTTCCTTGTCGCCGTTCCTGGTGATGGTGCCAACGACCTGCTCGGTCAATTGACCAGTACCACCGTTGGAGCAACGACGCTCGACCTCTCACGAACATGGGAGGAAGGCATTTGGGAACATACGTTTGCTGTAGCCGTCGATGCAACCGATGGACGCGTGGTCGGTTGGACAAAACGCTCTCAGGTTGCGTGATTCCATGGACGAAGAAGAGATGGCTCGTGGGCTGGATCATCTGATGGAACAGAACGAGACCGACCTACCGTTCCTTGCTTCCTACGGTGCCGACATGGACGGAATGGGCATCGATGTCGATGCTTTGTTTTCCGGTGTTGAAGCCTTCCTTTCCTCAAGGAGAGTCGAGTTTGAGATTGTAGAGGATACCATCACACATCCTTCCATCTCCATCTCCAAACACGAAGATGGTCTTCTTATTGAAATCGAACACGAGCATCTCCCACTGGTCCACAGCGATTTGGACCGTGTTGGTTTCTTCCAAGGCATGCTTCATGCAGACAAATCAAAACTGTCCGTCATCCTTCAGATGTGGGGCGGTGAACACCGTCGTTTCCTTGAACGACTTGTCGAACACTGTGCTTAGTTACGTCGTGCAACGGCGATGGCCAAGCCAACGGCTGCAAGGGCAGGAATCAGTGTAAAGCCTGGTGAATCCTCGCTCTCTCCACCACATCCATCGCCTTCAGCATCCGGGCCGTAGTAGCTGCCATCATCGTAGTAGCAACTCGACCAAACGGTGTACCATGAACCGTATGGGAAGTAATCCTTGGTGTCGTCTTCGTACATGGCCTTGACTCGCCAGTTGACGTAGGAGTGGTCGTTTGGAGGCGTCAAAGATGTGGTGTGCGTTGCACCATCGATGGTCAATTCTTGAACGACTGGAGGGTCACACACACCATCGTTGAGACAAATCTGCGATGAAATCTCGAAGGTTGTGTTGTTGCTCATGTGGGCTTCATCCATGACCACAACGAGCGTCCATGTTTCACCAGAAACGGACGGTGAGGTTACGGTATAGGATTCAAACGGTGTGTCTTCGGTTTCAGGACCGTTGTCTTGACCGGCTGTTTTCGCAGCATAGGATGTGGTTGAAACAGCGAGAAGAGCGATGAGTGTCAGTGCAATGACGGTTCGCATGAATAAAATTAGGCTCAACTCATCTATTTGAGTTATGCTTCCATGTCCCACAATTCATCGCCAACCCAATGGATGGTTTTGATGCCCTTGCCTTTGGTTGCTTCCACCATTTCGCTTCCAGCCATCGTGGCCCATCCAAGTGCAAGCGGTCGGCCATGTTCTTTATCGCGAATCCACACAAGATCCCCCACTTCGATGTCCTCATCTGCACCGTGAACACCAGCCACCATGCAATCAGCCCCGTTCATCAGGAATGGAATCGCACCGTGATCGACAGCAACCCAGCGCTTCGAATCAGGATGTTCCAAAAAGCCACGAAGCGTCAAAAACGCCCAACGGCGACCATCATCATCGTTGACTTCAATCGTCTTGGCCACTTTGTCAACAAACACCAGTTTCCACGGCCCATAGTTGGCCTTTGCCAAAATTGCACCATCGACGGCCAAGTCAATGTTGAGTCCTTCTTCGAGTTGCTTCAACAATGGAGCGAGGTGCTTTCGTCGCACTGGTCGCCGTTTCTTGACTTGGAATTCTTTCGCCATACCCCGCCCAAACCTCGACCATGTTTCACCCTTCGGTTCAAGAACTGGCATCCAATGGGCAATTCATGGCCGTATGGTGCACGATTCGAACCTTTGCAGCCCATGCCAAGGAACTTGGAAACGAGCAACCACCTGAGCCTATCTTCTTCGTTAAACCAGACGGTTGTAAGACCGAATCGGATGTTCTTCATGTCTCCAAACATCCTGGAGAAGTCCACCTCGAAACCGAATGCGTCGTTCGATTGACGCAACACGGTGACATCGATGCGGTCGCCATTGGCCTTGATCTGACCGACCGTGCAGCACAATCCCTGCTTCGAGCCGATGGCTTACCATGGGCCAAGGGCAAGACGTTTCGACAAGCTGCAGTGCTCGGCACCTTCTACCCTTGGCGGCATGGACTTGAAGCATTGACCAACGAAGCCACCGCTCTTCGCATTGAATGCGATGTGAACGGCGAGCGATGGCAAGAAGCATCGCTCTCTGAAATGAGCATCACGCCTGCTGACCAAGTCGCCTCCTTGATGGCGTGGGCACCCGTTTCCAACGGTGATTTGCTCTACACAGGAACGCCTCAAGGGGTTGCTCAATTGCAGCCTGGTGATGTGATTGAAGCACGCCTGATTGCCCACGATGGTGAGCTTCTTTCCACCTATTCGGGTCGTTGCTCCTAGGGGTTGCCTTGATATACGCCCTGCAAGTCGGTGGCGATGCAAGGAGAGAGACACATGGCACAATGGCATGGAATTTCCAAGAAAAAAGCAAGCGGCGGACGACGTGTACAAGCACGAGGTAAGCGCTCGACTGAAATCTCAACCGAGAAGCAATTCGCTCTCGTCGGTGAGGCTCGACGCAAGATCTACCGCAAGGCTGGCGGCAACACCATGGTTCGTGTTATGGCTGCCAACAAGGTCTCGGTCAACAATCCAAAGACCGGTAAGACCGTCAACGCTGACATCATCAACGTGATTCAGAACGAATCCGATCCAAACTACGTCCGACGAAACATCCTCGTCAAGGGTGCAGTGATCGAAACCAGTGAAGGCAACGTCAAGATCACGTCCCGACCTGGCAAGGACGGCGTCATCAACGGCGTTCTCCTTGAGTGAACATCACCATCGTTGGGTTGATACCTCTCGACCTTGAGGCAAATCTGAGGCGAGACGATGGAACACAATCCAGACCGTATTTGTGTTTGGCCTGGTTACTTCGACGCAAAGACGTCTCGACGTGGTGGACGTCGCGTCCCTCGTGACTCATCCGTTCTCAAGCCTGACCTCGAAGGCTTGTATCTTGCAGCTCGTAAAGTCGGTCTCAAGAAAATCAAGCGTGAGGAAGGCACATCGCATCCTCAGCGACCCTACGGCAAAGAAGGCCGACTGTGGGTCAGCTGTTCAGGAGCCAAGCAATCGATTGGTGCCAATTCCAAGGAAGAAGTTCTCCAATTGATCGGCGGCCAATGGCGTCAAATGCAAAAAGATCGCAAGGCTGCAGAAAAGGAACAACAAGCCGCAGGACCACGAACAGGTGACCGACGAGCACGTTCACAACGCAAATCAGGACAACGACAGCAAGGTGGTCAACGAAGCAGTTTCAAGAAGCGCGGTTTCAAGAAATAGTCCCAATAGCATTAAGACGGACCAAGGAGATATTCTCCTATATGGAACCAGCATCCATCGCAATTCCTGCAGCAGTCAATGGAATGAAGGTGTTAATTTCTGCCTATGAAGGCTATGAGCAAACACGTGTACGTCGAACCGATCGTGCAGTACGAGAAGACGTTCGACGACGTATCCATCAGGTGCATCGACAAGTTGAGCGATGGATGATTCGAGCTTATACCAACGGTGAGAAATACGGTATGAGCAGAATCCAATCGATTCTGCACAATCTCACCTCGTTTGCAGAGGATGCACAATTTGCCATCGCTGGAGAAACGCGACCAAAACACGACGGCATACGTCGAATGACCCGTAAAATCCACAAGAAGCTCATCGAACACGATCGAGAAACCATCGCCATGCTCGAACACGCATCGCAGCATCTCAATGCTACCATGGCTGCCTATGTTGAAACCAGAAACATCGACCTTGACATCATCGATGGCGTGCTTGACAAAGCACGCCGTCACTTTGCTGAACGCAACCGTCTGCTCGACGACCTACGAAACTGAGGTGAAACAATGACACGAAACACATACCGATGGAGAACCAATCCGGACCAAATCGCTCGATTTGTCCATGACAAAGAACTGCCAAGAAACACACCAATCTTACTCCGGCCCAACGAAGTGTGCGTCGTTCTCGAAAACGGACGCATCGCCGGAATCGTCACCCAACAAGTGATGCGAGCCAATCCAACGACCTCGATGCTTCGACGCATGTTTGGAGGTAAGCGACAACGTTCCTACCTGTTCGCCTTCCTTGGCCCGTACACGGTCAATCTCCCATTTGTATCGAAATCAAGCGATCATCAAACGCTTCGCGGTCAAGCGACAGTTCGTCTCTATGCAACACGCGAACAGATCGCTCGAATCATTCAACTTCCAGCCAATGGAATGATGGAGATTCGTGTTCAAGACCTTGAGAACATGCTCCTTACAGAAGCCCAAGCCTACATGGCTCGAACCATTCAGAAGTATTCCAACGATGAACTCGTTCAAGAAGCAGCCAACGAAGATGCCAACATTGGTCTTTCACTCGCCCTTCGTCGTACGGTGGAATCGTTTGGTATGAGCATCGATCATACCTTCATCACCTGGAAACAATCGGACAAGGTTCGACTTGAGGCTGAACGTGAACATGTCAATAACATGGCCGAACATGCCTCCATTCAAGCAGAACGAGAACAAGTCCGATTCGATGCTCTTCTGAGCACCCAGCAACGTCGAGCCGATTATACGGCTCGTTCACAAATGGCCGGAAAAGCAGCCACTGAACGAGCCAAGGCCGAGCCACGTATCGCTCAAATCAAGGCGGAAGGCTCCATTGCAGAAGCAGAGTGGGCCAACAAGCATCGCAACCAAGCCCATGAAGCTGAACTCGCTCGTAACAAAGCCAAGTCCAAAGCCGAAGTTCTTGACATCCTACGAAGCAAGGAATTGGATCTACGCGAACGCAAGCAGCAACACGATTTGGGCATGGCAATGGCCATGTTTGAATCGGTCCAAGAGAAGAAGCGAATGCGCCGTCAACAAAAAATAGATTCCACGGTATAAAATTCGCCTCATTCAAAACCCATTCTGACCCTATCAATATAGGGTAAATCAATAACATAGATGTGTCAATCTAAGATGCATGACCAGCGAACGCTATGCAAACACGAAGAAATCCTTGTTGTTGGTAACACTGATGATACTCATGACGCAAGTCGGGTATCTCGAAAATCTCAATCCTTGGATCAATGGTGGAGAAACGTTTGACCAAACTACTGAAGTAATGGAAACTGGAGGCTCCAGTTCAAACAATACCAGCCTTACGCCGAGCGTCGAAGGTGC
>JAAXIR010000226.1 GCA_012270265.1 Candidatus Poseidoniales archaeon | reverse complement strand
TCCAATCGATGTTCAAGGCATTACGCTTGGAACTGGACTTGAGGATGGAATTGATCTGACAGGCACTTCAGGTCAAATCAGTGGCATTCAATCTTCTTTGTTCGATGGTGATTACGTGGTTCGAATGCAGTCGATTGAAGATGGATTCCTTCTCGAGGATTCAATCATACATCCAGGAAACAGTGGCGGTGTATTTGCGTTCATGTGTGAAGACATCGTCATGAACAATCTGACAGTCACTGGGGCTCCTGGTATTGATCTCGATGAAACCTCGGGCCAGATAAATGGCATCGTCCTCGAGGGAGACGGTACAGGCATCGGCCTGACCATCCGACACGGTTTAGCGGAACCAGTCGTTGCTGAAGATATCCAAATATCAGATTACTCCGTTGGCCTCAAATTGCATGCACACGATTTTGAAGACCCCGCTACAGCGATTTTGCGAAACATCTCGGTCCATTCAACCGAAGCATTGTCTGCTGAATTCTTTGATCTTCGTATTGAATCGTCCTCACTGATTGGAGGACTTTCAATCGCAGGTAGCACAGTTGATGCTGTCGACTCAACTCTCACAGGCGCTGAATCAATTGATTCAAGCGGCTTACTCAACGAATGGTCCTCACATTCTCTTCATGCTGATCTGAATGGAGAGGTTGTTGAAGCATCGTACGTTCTAACTTCGGATCTCATGAATGAGCCGCTTGAATTTTCGGGAATGTTTGTCGATGTTGAATTGCTGCCTGAACAAACCACCTCGTCTGGATCAACAGCAATCACAGAGGTGTCTGCTGAAGTTGTTTCTGCACTAAGCCTTCCAACAAATCATGTGTTTTCTACTGGATTGGGTTCGGAACAGAATGTCGTCATCACACTTCTCGCCAATGCGCCTCCTGGACTTTCCATTCAATCTCCTTATTCTGGGCAACGATACATGGAAACAATCCCCGTCGAGGTTGCCACGACCGTCTTAGACGATACGACAGAATTGGCCGATATGAGAATATCATGGAAGATCTTTGACGCTCAAAATCAACTCGTAAGAGAAGGCACGACTCAATCGACTTCATTCAACATTACATCACTGGATACAGGCCTATTTGTTGTTCAAGTCATGGCTATGGATAACCTTGGATTGACGACAATTGCTGAGGTGGACATTGAAATTACCCAACTTGATACGGATGGGGATTGGAGTTCGACATGCAGTTCAACAACGTGGTTTGACTCATCAACAGGATTGCAATGTGGACCTGATATTTACGATCCTGACGATGATAACGATGGCCGGTTGGATGAGAACGACGTCTGGCCAAAGGATCCTTGCGCATGGATTGACACGGATGAGGACGGGCAGCCTGACAGGATTCAATGTCCACCTGGTGCAACAACAATGCTGTTTGAAGATCAGGATGATGATGGTGACGGAATTCCAGATGAACTCGAAGGAACATCCTTGGGTGAGTCGGAGGATTCCACTACACCGTTGATTCTCATTGGTTCTATTCTCGTCCTTGTTCTCATCATCTTCTTCATCCGAATACGTGGTGGTGGACCCAAGTCCTTGGGCGAAATCGATGAACGAATGCTCTGAGGTGATGACATACTCCCAAGCGCAGAACCAGTTGCTCTTGCAATGGTTCTCATCCTCGGTGCTATTGTTGCATGGGATGCATGGTGGCTTACACGGCAACATCGCGACATTCCGCAATTCGGGCAGTTGCCCAACAACGGATATGCATGGAAGAGTGAACGCAACCACGAGATGTTTCGCCAATGGGCCAATTTGGGTTCAATGGCAGCAATGATGGCATTACCATGGGGATTTGCATCGTTTTCAGATACACCCATCACGTATGTTATCATCTGGGATGTTTTGCTTGGATTGCACATCATTTCTCTTCTCGTTCCAAAACGGTATGCTATCACTTCGACGCACCTCTTCGCAGACGGGCAACGTTACGAGTGGTCACGCCTCGTACTTCCTAAACGTCAACCAAAGCACCGAATTATGCTGCTGCGAAAGGGCTGGGGGCCATTCGGACCACTACCGCTCGGCGGCGATCGCAACGACCTCGATATCGCAGCAGAGAGAATCATCGAAATCCTTCACTCTGACCAAGAGGAATGATGAGAGGTATGGCTAAGTGATTCCTTGATGTGTTCACATCATGGAATGGGCACGCAGTGGAGACGATGTGGTTGTTGTCCTCGAACCCGGTGAAGAGATTCACACCTCTCTTCGGCAACTCGCAGATGAATTGGGGATCAACGGGGCGGTGATTACAAGTGGAATTGGGCGGACGACGAACTCAACATTTGGCTACATGGATGATACGTTCACATATCATCGCAGAACGCTGGAACAACCTGCAGAACTCGTCACGCTCCAGGGCAATCTTGCGCGACATCAAGACGGCTCGGCTTTCACACATCTCCATGCCACATTTGCAGACGATGATTTCGTAACAAAATCAGGGCATATGTTTGAAGCAACCGTCTTCGTGGTAGCTGAGATTCACATGCGCATCATGTCAAAGATTGTCATGACGCGTTGCCCAATGATTGATGGAGAGTTTGTTGAACTTAAACTGCAAAATCATGAACCTTAAATGGGGTCAAGACGGTGGTCAAACATGGCTCAGAATGGTGAAGATTCCACTCCCAACCAGAGCCGCGTAGCATGGTTGGCGGAACAAATCGCCTACCATTCGGATCTGTATTACAACCAGGCAAGAAACGAGATTTCAGACGCTGAATTTGATGTCTTATGGGACGAGCTTAAGCAACTCGAACCCGATCATCCGCAACTGCAACGTGTTGGAGCTGAAATCGATCCCGGCACGGTCAAAGTCGATCACATGTTCCCAATGCGTTCGCTGAACAAAGGAACCAACGATGAGGATATTGCGCACTTTGTCAAAGAGTCTTCACTTGAATCGACACGATTCATTTCGCAACCAAAGCTGGATGGCTCCGCACTTTCTCTCGAATACAGGAAAGGTCGATTGGTTCGAGCTGCAACACGAGGCAGTGGCGACCGAGGTGAAGACGTTACCAAGAATGCGCGTAAGGTTGAGAATGTGCCGCATACGCTTGGCACGGAAGTTGATGTTCACATCCGAGGCGAAGTCGTGATGAGAAAGTCCGTTTTTGAGGAAAAGTATCGCAAGATTTCTCCAAATCCAAGAAACCTTGCAGCAGGGGCGCTTCGTCAGAAAAAGGCAGATGGAAAGGCCGATGCAAGCGACTTGGTCTTTCTGGCATACGATGCGAAGTTTCCGAGTGAAGCATCTCGCCACCCTGATTCGAACGCACCGCCAAGCGATCCATTTGACAGTCTCCTTCTCGAGTGGCTGAACAACGTGGCAGGTGTCAAACCAGCACCTTGGGTTGTCCATGATTCGGATACAGAAGGCGCTTCCATTGAATCACTGTGCAAAGAGACCGAAACCTGGAGCAGAGGCCGAGAGGCCTATGGCTTTGAAATCGATGGACTCGTTTTCAAAGTCGATGATCTCGAAAAGCGAGATCTGCTCGGTATGACGGCACATCATCCTCGCTGGGCGCTTGCATGGAAGTTCCCTCCAGAAGAAGCTACATCGGTTCTCCTCGATGTTGACTGGCAAACTGGCCGGACGGGCAATATCACTCCCGTTGCACGCATTGCGCCCCAACGTGTTGGTGGCGTGACAGTAGAAAACACAACCTTGCACAATCTCGGTGAAGTTGAACGATTGGGCATTCAAATCGGGGATAAGGTTCGAATTGTTCGCCGCGGCGATGTGATTCCGAAGATCGAAGCGAGCCTTGGACCTGCAACGCAGAACGACATCGATGGTCGAGTGCATGCTGATGGAGAATCATTCCAAGGCGAGTTGCCACAACGTCGGAGGATTTCGCCGCCTGAAGATTGTCCTGCTTGCAACGGGCCAGTCGAGATTGAAGGGGCATTCCTTCGTTGCACAGACGTCCAATGTACAGCAAGGCTGGGTCGAAGCATACTCTACTATTGCCGAGCGCTTGAAATGGATGGTATTGGAGAAAAACTCGTTGAGCAACTCATCGATGAGAATCTCATCTCAAGCATCGCCGATTTGTACCGACTTGACGAGCGTATGCTGCTCTCACTGGAGAGGATGGGCCAAAAGTCAGCAGACAAGGTTCTCAATGAGATCAACAAGAGTCGTGCGATGACATTCTCGAAGTTCCTCAGTGCTCTTGGATTACCAGGCATTGGTCCAGAACTGGCGACAGCAATTTCGAATCACTTCAACGCTCCAGAGCAACTCCTAGCATGGGTTGATGATAGTCTCAAAGACGACTCTCGAATATTGGAATTAACATCGATCGAGGGAGTTGGCGAAATTGTTGCACTTCAACTACGAGATGGAATCCATCTTCGGAAAGCATTCATCACCGATCTTCTTGTGTTCTTAACGATTCAGCAAGAGGAACTGGTAGAGGCAGGAGGCCCACTAGAAGGCATGACGTTCTGCGTAACTGGTACACTTTCTGAATCGAGGAAGAGCATTCAAGCACGAATCAAGGCCGGTGGAGGAAAGGTTGTTAGCAGTGTTTCAGGAAATCTATCTGTGCTTGTCGCAGGCGAAAACGCTGGATCGAAACTCACCAAAGCTGAAAAATTGGATGTCCAGGTTTGGGATGAGAAAACCCTGTTGCAACGATTGTCTGGGATGGCCACACCTCCTGAAAACAAACCTTCTGCGACGCAGCCAACACTGTTTGATTATTGAGAAAATTTCTGTCGTCAGGAACGAACATTCTTAACGAGCATAGCATAATTTTCTCTCATGCAACTGAAAGCCATTCTCCTCTCTGCTGTTGTTGCAATGGTTGTACTTACACCTGTTATCGAAGCGAATTCAGGTGGCAAGCACTTCTCCTCTGGAGGATGTGGTTGCCATGGAGGAAGCTCCTCCACAGTCTCGATTTCCGAGAATTTCCCATCGAGCTACACACCTGGTCAAACTTACTCGATTCAGGTTTCAGTATCGGGAGGTGTAACAGGTACACATGGTGGTTTCAATGTCGAGGTCTCCAAAGGATCGCTTTCAACAGGTGGTAATTCTGGTGTCAAAGTCAGCGGTAAGTCCGTCACGCACACGAACAAAGCAAATCGTGCATGGAGTTTTGATTGGACCGCCCCTGCTTCTGGAAGTGGAACAGTCACGGCTGGAATCGCTGGAATGACAGCCAATGGTGTAAGTGGAACTAGTGGAGACGCTTGGACGACGACATCTGCGACCATCACAGAAACAGTTGTTGTGTCGAATAATCCGCCAACTGCATCCAATGTTCAAATTTCACCATCGAGCCCTACATCAAGTGATGACATCACACTGACTTACACATTTTCGGATCAAGATAGTGGCGATACTGAATCAGGGACAACCATACAATGGTTACTGAATGGGGCTCATCAATCACAATTTGACGGTTTAATCGCAATTTCAAGCGCATCCCTCCTGAAAGGAGACAGTTGGCAAGCTGCAGTAACACCCAGTGATGGAGAGGATTTCGGAGCAACCGTGAATTCAAACACAGTTACAGTGTTGAATTCTCTTCCTTCGATTTCATCTGCTACAATATCGCCACCAAACCCGACTGTGGATGATGATCTCACTGCATCAATTTCAGGTGAAACAGACAACGATGGTGATACACTTGCCTTTGAGTATCGTTGGTATCTCAATGGTGCTTTGCAAGATGGACTTGATGATCTCACAATCGTACCGTCGCTAGCAACACGGGCTGATGATGTCTGGGAAGTTGAAGTTCGTGCGCATGATGGGGAAGGACATTCCCCTTGGGTTCGTTCGAATACGATTTCTGTAACAGGTGATACTTCGAACACTGCGCCGACCGTAGATTCAATCACCATTTCACCCTCAAATCCGAAAACACTTGACACTCTTGTGGTTTCCTCAACGTCTTCCGATGCAGATATGGATTCCATCGTTGATACGCAATATCGCTGGTCGAAAAACGGTATCATGACAACAATTTCGACTTCAACGATTGATTCAACGATGACGACAAAAGGCGATCTGTGGATTGTTGAAGTTCGGGTAAATGACGGTACAGAATGGTCGTTGTGGACAGCATCTTCGAGCCTTGAGATACTGAACACTGCGCCATCATTGGATTCTGCAACCATCAGCATGAATGAAGCCGCTACCGATGAAAATGTGACCGTGATGGCAACGATGAGCGATGTTGATGGTGATCAAACAACCATGAGCATCACTTGGTACCTTGACGGAGTGATACAATTGGAGTACAACAATCAGGCAACGCTTCCTTCTACTGCTACGAACAAAGGCGAATCATGGACTGCTGTGGTACAAGCGAACGATGGTGAAACAGCAAGTTCCCAGAGCGAAACACTCTCAGTCTTGATCATTAACTCAGACCCACTTCTTTCTGTCGCTCTGGAAAATGCAACTTCTCAAGACGATCTTGTTCTTCAAACATCCATCTCTGATATCGACGATGACGTCACTGAGGTTTCAACCATTACCTGGTTTAGAAATGGGTTTAGAGAAGGCTCGCTGGATGGTGCCTCAATTGTCCCATCTTCATATCTTGGCCCGGGACAAGAGTGGAGTGTTGAAGTGAATGTTACAGACGGTACATCATATGTCGTCTCAACAACTTCCATCATTGTGGAGAACACGCCTCCAAGTGCGAGGATTTCTGTGCTCACGGATGATCTCTATGCAGGGGAACGAGTCACGCTATCTGGGTTGGACTCAACGGATCCAGACAACTCCATCGTCCGATATCAATGGATTTGGCTGAATGGAGCATCCTCAGGAGTTGAAGCATCACTCCTCATGCCAGCGAGTGGTGTTGTTGAGGTGTCGCTCACAGTCATTGATGAAACGGGTGCAACGAATTCGACCTCAATCATCATCGAACCGATTTCGGCGTTGGCATGTCCAAACCTCACTCAAACAGTATCTGATGCCAACGTTCAACTCGATTGGACGTGGGCTTCCTCCACCCCAGCATCCTTTGAAATCTCAAGAAACGGTGTCGTCGTTGGTGTGACCAATGAGACCACCTTCACCGATTCACCGAATGTTTTGGGAGTCTCAAATTACGAGATTCAAACACTACTTGGTGATCGTATTCTCGAATCACCCTGCCAATCTCCTTCAGTC
>JAAXIR010000036.1 GCA_012270265.1 Candidatus Poseidoniales archaeon | reverse complement strand
ATACAGGAACCCATCAATCGAGAGAGTGATGGAAGAACGTTGATCGGCGGATAGATACCTTGCTGGTGAAGTTCACGAGAGATAACAATCTGTCCTTCAGTAATGTATCCAGACAAGTCAGGAATTGGGTGAGTAATATCGTCACCGGGCATGGTCAGAATTGGGAATTGTGTAATCGATCCCTTCTTGCCCTTTACAATTCCAGCACGCTCGTAGAGCATAGCAAGGTCCGTGTACATGTAACCAGGGTAACCACGTCGTCCAGGAACTTCTTCTCGTGCAGCACCAATTTGTCGAAGTGCGTCACAGTAGTTGGTCATGTCTGTATAGATAACGAGAACGTGGTAGTCGTGCTCGAAAGCAAGGTACTCAGCAGCAGTCAATGCAAGACGGGGCGTAATGATTCGCTCGACAGCAGGGTCGTCTGCAAGATTGACGAACAATGCAGCGTTCTCAAGCGCACCGGTGCGCTCCAAGTCGGAACGGAAGAAGTTGTATTCTTCAGCAGTGATTCCCATTGCACAGAAAACGACGATAAATTGCTCATCGCTTCCCTTCAACTTGGCTTGACGAGCGATTTGCAGTGCAATGTCATTGTGTGGAAGACCAGAAGCCGAGAAAATTGGCAACTTTTGTCCACGAACGAGTGTTGTACAGCAGTCGATAGCAGAAATTCCAGTTTGAATGAAATCGTGAGGGCTCTGTCGGCTGTATGGGTTGATTGCAGCACCGATGATGTCAGCGTTTTCTTCAGCGACGATGTCAGGTCCACCGTCACGAGGACGGCCTGCACCATCGAGAATTCGCCCGACAAGGTCCTTGCTTACGGGGAGCTTGAAAACATCGCCCATGAAGGTTACACCAGCAGTTCGGTCAATCTTTGCAGTTCCTTCGAAAACTTGGACGATAACAAGATCGTCTGAAGTATCGAGAACTTGCCCGTTCTTGATGGATCCATCAGCGAGACGGATGGTAACGATTTCACCAAAAGCAACTGGTTCGGTCTTGTTCAAGAAAACCAGTGGTCCCTTGACGTCGGTAATGGTTCGGTATTCTTTTCCTGTCATGATATCACGTCCTAGTTGTCCTCCACAGTGTCAGCGATTTCATCGACCATGGCCTTGACCATGTCGTCGATTGTATCGATGTATCCCTTTTCGAATCGACCACGCATGAGTGCGGTTCGTGCTGGAACGTTGACAACATCATTGAGTTGTGCACCAGCAGCCATGGCATTCTTTGCAGCCTCTTGGAAGCTGAGAATGGCCTTGGACATGGAGTATTGCAAGTGGATGTCACAGTATGCGTCAACGTCGTGGAATCCGTTTTGTTGCAAGAAGAATTCACGAATCATACGTGCGACTTCCAGTGTAAGTTGCTGGTCGACAGGCAATGCGTCAGAACCAACAAGTTGGACAATCTCTTGCAACTCGGCTTCAATTTGCAGCAAACCACTGATTTGCGTTCGAATCTCAGGGAAGTCTTGTGCAATGTTGTCACGGAACCATTGGTTCAGGCTTTGTGGGTACAGAGAGTACGAATTGAGCCAGTTGATTGCAGGGAAGTGACGTTGTCGTGCAAGACCTGCGTCCAATCCCCAGAAAACCTTGACAATTCGCAGTGTACCTTGGGATACAGGTTCTGAAATGTCACCACCAGGTGGACTTACAGCACCGATAACGGTAACCGATCCGTCGTCACCATTCTTGGTCTCAACACGACCGGCACGTTCGTAGAACTCAGCAATTCGGGATGAAAGGTAAGCAGGATATCCTTCTTCACCAGGCATCTCTTCAAGACGGGAGGAAATCTCACGCATTGCTTCAGCCCATCGAGAGGTTGAATCCGCCATCAGCGCAACGTCGTAGCCCATGTCACGGAAGTACTCAGCAATGGTAATTCCAGTGTACACAGATGCTTCACGAGCAGCTACAGGCATGTTGGATGTGTTGGCGATCATGACCGTTCGGTTCATCAGAGGCTTACCGGTGTTCGGGTCAATCAAGTGAGGGAACTCGTCCAATACTTCTGTCATCTCATTTCCACGCTCTCCACAACCGATGTAAACAACGATTTGAGCGTCAGAATACTTTGCAAGCGATTGTTGTGTAACCGTCTTTCCTGAACCGAATGGACCAGGAATACCTGCTGCACCACCCTTTGCGAGTGGGAAGAGGAAGTCAAGAATACGCATACCGGTGATCAATGGCGTATCTGGTGCGTACTTCTGTCGGTATGGACGAGGCGTTCGGACAGGCCACTTTTGCATCATCTGGATTTCAGATCCATCTTCAAGTGTACAAACGGTTTCTGTCACGTTGAAGTCACCGGACTTGATGTCCTTGATGACACCGTTCATGGTTGGAGGAACCATGATCTTGTGAACGATGGTTTCAGTCTCTTGAACGTGCCCAATGACCTGTCCGCCTTCAACTGCAGCGCCCTTTTCGATGACGGCTTCGAAGGTCCACTTCTTTTCGAGGTCAAACGCATCTGCATCGACACCACGAGTAATGAACACACCCATGACTTCTTCCAAGGTTGGAAGAGGTCGCTGAATACCGTCGTAAATCTGGGTTAGCAAACCAGGTCCGAGGGAAACCGAGAGGGTTTCACCTGTGTTGATTACTGGTTCACCAGGTCGAATACCTGACGTATCTTCGTATACTTGGATGACAGCCTTGTCACCGTGCAATTCGATGACTTCTCCCATCAATCCTTCATTGCCCACACGGACAACGTCATACATTCCTGCGCTCATTCCCGTTGCGGTAACCACAGGTCCCGAAATTCGGTAAATTACTCCTTCTTTGCTCATGTTCTTTTCCTCCATTTTGGAACATCATTTCCATAGGTCGACTCCGATTGCTCGTCGAATGGTTTCTCGGAGCGTGTTGTCTTCGTCCGTACCGATTCCAAGAACCGTCGGCGAGACAGAACCAGACAATTGCGAGCGCAATCGATCTGGCAAGGATGCAAGAACTGCGGAGTCAACAACAACAATTCCAACATCCTTTGAGTTGAGAAGGTCACGGAACACTTTGATGCGTTCCTCTTCACCTTCTGGATTGTAGAGATTCGAAATTCCAGCAAGCTGGAATCCGAGTGTAAATTCAGGTGTTCCTACGACTGCAATTTCCATGTTTTCACCTCATAGAATGTGAGCCTCTAGGATTTCAGGCGGCAAACCTGCGAGTCGACCACGAACAATCATTCGTAGATCTGTGACTTCTTTGACCTTCATGGCAATGAAGTGAACGATAGGTAGTGCAGATACAGGGTATAGATAACTCATCTTCTGCATCTGGGCATGTTCTCGTGCATGCAACCAAGTGACAACAGCGTCCAGTGAACGCTCTTCGTTGGCTTGTTGCAGGGCTTGTTCAAATCCACCAATATCGAATTTCGCATTCGTTCTCAAAACATCCATCATGGCGCTTCGGCCACCGTTGGCGACAGAAGCGAGTGCTCGACGTGGCATCAGTTTGCCACCAGGAAGTAGTTCTTCGAGCAAGGCGTTGCCTTCGATTCCGAAGGCAGCGGCTTCAAGGACGTTCAATATGTTGCGATGGTCAATTTCAGTCGCTAAGATGTTTCTGAGATATCGTGCATCGTTGCTACTGTGTGAAAGCGCCTTCAATGATGACGAGAAATAATGACGATCAAGTGCGTCTTCATAGTGCGAAAGTCGTGCATCTTCAGGTAGGTTCAACAACGCAGGCCCAAACGGCTTACGGCGCATTTGCTGTGCTGCTGAACGAAGATCGTCTGCACTTTCGAGGATTTTAATCCACGGCGTGTTGATTTCGTTCAAGTCAGGAAGAATGTCCTTACCGAGTTTCTCAGCTTCGATTCCGTTCGCAACAGCCCGTAGTACGGCCTTAGCGTTCTGGTACTCATAGCGACTTGAGTAAATTTCGACGATTTTTCGAACCTTACCACGGCAATGCGACAGCATGTTCTCGAGTTCGTTCTCAAGATTGTGCGTAAGGGCAGCCTCAATCAAATCGCCACCAGAATAGCGGGATGCATAGAGGTTGACCTCGTTTTGATATCCGCTGTCAGCAACGGTGTTGATCAATTGATCGGGTGATTGATTGATGAGTTGACGTAGTCGAGCCTTATCCATCAGTGCTTGTCGACGAGCCTTAGCTCGTGATGCAACATATGGTACGTTCCCCGACAACATTCTCATCCCTCATCCAAACAGTGTTTCATTGATCGCTGCACGCTCTTCGACCCAGGTTCGGTCAAGAAGTGATTCAAATCGGAAATCAAACGATACCGATCCATCAGCAGCTTCCATCATGAACCCTCCGAGTCCATCGATTTCATCACCGATGGAGCGAGAGCCTGCTTCTTTCTTTAACGCAGCAGCGTCGACAGAGACTGGCCGAAGAATGAAATCTTTGCCAGAAACATCGTTTGCACGCTTGAGCAGAGACTTGAGGAGGGTTGCACGCCCCTTCATGCCTGGGTCAGCAAGTTGCGACTTGGCTGCATCGTACGTGGCATCGAGGACACCACGTCGTGCGATCAGCAATTCTTTCTGGTTGCCTTGTCGAGCGCTAGCGACCATCTCTTGGGAGATTTGGTCTGCTTCACGATCAGCACGGGCTTGGGCCTCGTCACGAATGGACGCAGCCTTTGTTTCAGCTTCTCCGACAATTGTCTTTGCTTCCGCTTTCGCTTCTTTGAGCATCGCTTTCGCCTGCGCTTCAGCGGACGCAGCAATGTCTTTCGCAAGTGTTTCAAGTGTCATAGTATCATCTCCTTAGGTACAACAGAACGGGTCTGTTTTGGAGCCAATCTTCAGAGGAAGAGTGGCAATGCACCGAGAATAACAATCGACTCAGGAAGAGCCGTGAAGATGAGTGCAGGACCGAATTTGGATCCGTCTTCTGCAATCATACCGACAGCAGCGCTACCGATAGCTGCTTGGGAGAAACCAGCACCAATGGCTGCGAGTCCCAATGCTAGGCCAGCTCCCATAGGGGTGCCCCAGTTGTCATCGGCGGTTGTTGCTGCATCGTCTTCAGCAGCTGCAGCGCCCTGAGCGATCAGGACGAGTGCGCCGAGTACGATCATCATTCGTAGGCTTGTCTTTAGGGTATTCTTGTTCATATTTTCTACCTCCATTTTATGTCCAGTGGACTATGCTTTCCCCTCCACGTGGAGAGGTTGGCCACCAAGCGGGGAAAAGACCCTGCCTGAGCCGTCGTAAAACTTGCCCATCCATTCCACAAAGTGGAGACGGGCTGCGTGAATTGATGGTGAAAGGAGACCAAGTGCAATGGCAAAGACTTGGACGCCGATCCAGATGAGGAAGAAAAGAGGGACGAGGAGATAGTCTCCAGCAGCTACTGCATCGGTCATGGATGCGAATCCCATGTTGTTACCAATCTCTGCAATTTTCACACCAGCCACACCGACTGCCATGACACGAAGATAGGAGAGAGTGTTGGCAAGAAGACCGAAGGTTTCGATCGGACCCATGATGATGCCACCTGCCCATCCGAATCCCTCGTAGATTGCGAGAGCAACGATAAGAATGAGAACGCCGACAATCATAATGTATGCAGGGAGTGTTCCTGAAATCACATCATGGCTGCCTTTCATGAATCCATAGATGTGCATGAAGCCACCGCCAAGAATCATCATCCAACTACCCTTCTCGAAGAATGCAGCAACGATTCCGTGGCCCTTTGTGACGTTGTAGAATCCGATGATGTATCCAACGAACAAGTGCAGTGCACCAACGTAGACTGAGATGAGAACGTAATCGGTGAGCGCAGTAGAAGCACGGTGCAGTGGCACATAGGTGTGTGTGAGCCCGAGTGCTTCTCCAATTGAGCTGGTCTTGAAACTTGATGTGAGGTCGTAGGTCCAATCGTACAATGGAATGAGTGGTGAAGCGTTACCCATGATTTCTCCGGTGCCGTCCCAAATGAAACCGAATCCTTCAGCGAAGAGCAGCCCCCAAATGATACACCAGATACCCATCCACATGAGAACCGTTGTTGCATTCTTGCCCATCGGTTCCTTGGCAAAGGATTTGCTTCGTAGCCAAAGAGCGAGAAGGACGATAACAAGACCGTATCCGAAATCACCGAGGATGAGTCCGTACAGAATCGGTAGTGTCACCATGATGAGCGTTGTTGGATCGAAGGTCCCGTACTTTGGACGACCGACCAAGTCAACAACCAATTCAAACGGTTCAGCAGGGCCGATGTTTTGGTAAGCGATTGGTGGTTCTGGGGAATGGTGGTGGTCATCGTGGTCACCATGGTGATGGTGATCGTCAACGTGCTCTTCGATTTCGAGGTGAGAGACCATGTTCTTGAGTTTGGAGCGAGCCTGTTCTGTGTTCTTGGTAGGAACCCATGCATCCAACGCAAACGCTTGGTTGGAGACAGCAAGTGATGTAGGCGATGTGAAGATTGCATCCTCTCGCTGGAGGTACTCTTCAACGATGACCAGTTCAGAGCCGTTCTTTTCAGCCCATGCATCGAGGTCTTTTTGATTGGATTCCATTGATGCAGTTGCTTTTTCGATGCCACTTCGAGCTTCCGATGCACGCTTACCTGGCTTTCCTTCGCCCGATGGAAGTTGAATGGCCTTTGCATTGAGTTCTGCGAGAGCCATTTGAACCTCAGCAGCTTTGTCTGGAGCACACGCAACAGCAATGAGGCCAGCAGGAGCCATGTACTCGACATCGTTCTTGAGGTCTGCAAAGACCTTGGAAGCCTTGGACGAGTTGGCAGTTTCGGCAACATAGACTTCGAGGCCGGAGTAACCGCTTAGAAGATCGAGTGAAATGTTAAGCGGTGCAAGTTTTTCGAAGATTCGCGCTTGTGCTTCAAGGGTAGCAATTTCCGCTTCTGCTTCCCGAATGGTTTCGATGTATCCAAGTGCCTTGTCCAATTCTGCTTCGAATTTCTCTGCAGTAGATTTTGCCGAGGATGCTGAAACAGATCCTTTCGAGTTGAACACGGAAACGGCGCTTCGGATGGCTCGGACCTTGACGAGCATGGCACTGACCTTGTCAGCATCTTCGCTTTGGATAGCACGGCCTATTCCAATGCCCTCTTCGAATTGTGTGTAGTCTTCGATGTGAACACAGCCAAGATCGGAACAAGCACGTAAGATGTCCGCCATTGCATCAACAGGTGCCGCAAGCGTCATTCGTGACATTCCGACGGTCGAGATCAT
>JAAXIR010000209.1 GCA_012270265.1 Candidatus Poseidoniales archaeon | reverse complement strand
CAATTAACGGATTGTTTATGTAATTGTTGAGCCTGTTAGTAGCATGGAAACCGGGGTTCGTTTTCGAAATATCCTCGTTCTTGTTTTGATTGCTGGAGTATTGTTTGGTTCAGCCAACGTATCTGCATCTAATGAATTATTTTTCAACAATGTCATCGAAATTTCCGATGCAGACGATGGAAAGCGGACCATCGAAGTCGATGCATCTGGCAACATTTTTGCATCCTTTGGAACTGAGTTGTACAAGTTGTCGGACTCAGGCAGCGTATTGGAAGAACGAACGTTCTCCAAAGAAATAATTGCAACCTCAATCTCACCAGACTCAACAAAACTTGCATTAACACTGAAATCAGGTTTAAATGGAGAAGATTCAATCTATGTGCTTTCCACAGGTGATTTAAGCACACTTGTGTCAAGCGATACAACGCAAACAAACGCCCACATTCTCGAGTGGTCGCCCAATGGGGGCTTGTTGTTTGCAAATGCACCGGAGAACGGAATAATTCAACTTGATCGCGACACGCTTGTAGAGGAAGCGACCTACGCTGGCAATCATACTGGCGCCATGACATGTGTTGACGTGTCCAGTAACAGCGCCACAGTTCTCACCGGAGACGAAAATGGCCTCATACAACTTTGGGATGATGACGGAGGGGCTATTCTACAAGAGATACAACTCCAATCGACGATTCTCGATTGTGCGTTTGGAAACGACGACACGTACTTTTCGATTTCAACTCCAACGGATGGAATCCGTAAATGGACCCTCTCAGGTTCTGAACTTAGACCGATTGAGCTCAACGGAGCGGAACAATATCAATTTACAGCGAATACGAACGAACTCATCGCTCTCATGATGTCCCCGAATCCTCACTTTATCTTCTATGATTATCTCGATGAAATGATTCTTGATAACATTACAATGTTCCATTCATTTGATGATCATGTTCTGCTCTCGAACGAAGTTGGAAAGATTACAAGCATCATGACCAATTCGAAAATCGATTCTATCGTAACGTATGATACTTTAATTCAGCGAATTGGAGTCGGTGAATCTGGTATCGATACCGATGGTGATGGAGTCCCGGATTCCTTGGATGGTGATGATGATGGCGATGGAATCGAGGACAATTGGGATTTGAATTGTGCAGATGTTGGGATTTCTTGTGAACTTCTGCCGGATGAAAACCTCATCAGATCCATCGATTTGAATCTCAATGAGAGCAGTATTGTCGTGAAGCACACCTTCACCCTGCACAAAGCAACATCTGCGAGCCTTCGTGATTTGTCACGCTTGTCACTCGACACGGATGTTCGATTGTCTTCTGAAGAATCTCAACTCTTTGCTGATGGTGTTTGCTCCAACCTTGACCAAGATGCAACAAGTTTGACAATAGCAGAAAAGTTGAGCATTGCAAATGCTTCATTGAACTTCGTGAACATGGATTGCTCTGTGGAGGATGGAATGACGCTTGTTCCATCAAATGACAGAACATCACACATCCGATATTCAATCTCCTTAACCTATACTTTCGATACCATCATCGCATTGGATGATACCCAAGTTCGTGTTGAAAATCATCGATTCCCTGCAGCAGGTAGTTTGACCGAACTAAGCGATCAACATCCGATTCGGATTACGGTCAGTGGCACGCCCAATATCACCAAGGAATACGTCCCATGGCACGTCCAAGAACTTCAAGTTACAATAGAAATAGAGGCCGTGGAAGAGGAAGGCGAGAAACTCTCTCCAAAGAGCATACTGTCATCCCCAATCGTGATTGCAGTGCTTCTCGTGGGAATTTTTGTCATCGGATTTGTTGCCCAACGACTCTATGACCGAATGTCTCAATCAGGTTACGATATTGTCCTCGATGATGACGATGATGATCTCATCGACGATGAAGATGAAGAGATGTATTCCGAAGAAGATGCATTTGAGGATGACGTAGAAGAGGAAACCGTTTCCAAACCCGAAAGACGAACTCCTCCTCGAAGAAGGTCTGTCGAGAAAACATCAAAACGTGTCCCTGTTCAATCCAAAGAAGCGGCCCAAGCAAAGGAACTTCTTCAACAATCCTCGAATGAGGTAGTCCGTAAACGCAGAGCTCGTCGCTCTGAGCATGATACAGTGACAACCAAGCGGAGAAAGCTCAGTGATACGCAACCCATTGATGCAAAACCAAGGAAGCGTAGAGCGGTCAAACGTGATGCATCAACGGATGACGACATGGATGAGACATTGAAGCGATTTGTATCCGACTCACCAGAGGAATGAAACGGGTTCATCCAACGAACAGCAACGCATGAGATATTCTTGCAACCCTTCAACATGTTCTGCGTCAAGTCGATTGAACACTTCACCAAAGTATCTGTTCAATCGTTCGAGTGACATATCGGAATGAAGATGAGCATGGAGAAGTACCTTTTCTCGAGTCAATGGGTCTTTCTCGAAAGCATCGAGACGCTCGAGTAATGCTTGATGTGCTGCTTGAACGACTTCAACAGGCGTGTCTTTTCTGGCAGCAAATACGCCAAATACCATTGGCTGTCCTGTCAAATCCAACCATGCTTGGCCCAGATCGAGTTGGACCAGTTCAGGATTGGATTTAGCTCGATCGAGAGCACGATCGCCGATTAGCAATGCTCCATCGCATCGTTCCAACATCGTATCTAGATCTGGCCCCATTTCCACTGGACGCGGATCAAGACCTCGTTCTTTGAGCAGGAATTTGAGAAGTGCAACAGAAGAGGACGAATCTGTCGGTAAGGCAATGTCCCTCATTTCCTCAAGAGGACGATGCCCAAAGACAAGGACACTACCAACCTCTCCTTTCGAGCAGATTCCTATCTCTGGAACGAGTGCTAGTTCGTCATGATGTTTTGCGAAGTCTGCGGCTGGAATCGGAGCCAATACACAATCTCGACGTAGGAGATGACCAGTTAACCACGAGGGGGGAGCAGGTAGGACGTGGAAGGATTCATCCAAACCAACAAACAATGGATCGCAATTCATGAACGCCACGCGACCAATGGTGCTCATCCATCGCGGCTTTTGTTGCATCATTACATCACCTCATGCCATGGGGAGTCTTTTTGCCGGTTTAGGAGGCACATACTCTACGAATTCTGTATACGTTGTATCCCGTTTGATGGGTACACAGCCAGCATCATTGATTAGTTTGGATAATTGTTGCAGGTCATGCGACAATGGTGCCGTAGATCCTGCTAAGTGCATGATGGATTCTTGTTGAACCGTTCCGTCAATGTCATCAGCACCAAATTGTAGGGCGAGTTCAGCTAGCTCATCACCGATGTTCATTCGATACGCCTTGATATGAGGGATACTGTCAAGCAA
This sequence comes from Candidatus Poseidoniales archaeon, assembly GCA_012270265.1. Taxonomy (GTDB): domain Archaea; phylum Thermoplasmatota; class Poseidoniia; order Poseidoniales; family Poseidoniaceae; genus MGIIa-L2. The sequence goes on along the minus strand of JAAXIR010000209.1, from coordinate 4,356 downwards.
AATTCTTGAAACAGCGATGACTCGAAGTATCTCTTGACCTGTGGACAACTGTGCCATTGGTAACCGAGTTGAATCTGGAAGGAACGGATATGGAACGAAGCACTGGAATCCACTTGTATCGGATGCGAGATCACGTAGTTTCAGAATATGTTCGATTCGTTGAGTGGTTGTCTCGATGGTTCCAAAAAGCATCGTACAGTTGGTTGGCAATCCGATTTCGTGGGCTGTACGGTGGATGTCAAGATACTCTTGACTCGATTCCTTTCCATTGCAAATAATGGCTCGAACACCATCATCAAGGATTTCTGCACCACCTCCTGGTAGTGACGTTAGTCCTGCACTTTGCAGCTGTAGCAGTGTCTCCTTGATGGAGAGATTCGAGAGCTCGGCAAGATGTTTTACCTCGACTGCAGTAAGTGCTTTGATCGAAATATGTGGATGCTCAGTCCGTATTCGTCGAAACAATTCAGCATAGTGTTCAACCGTCCAATCAGGATGCAATCCACCGACTGAATGAACTTCGTTGACATACGGAGAGAATCGAGACAATTCTTCAAGGTAATTTTCAACAGAAAGAGCATAAGCATCATCGGCCTTTGGTCCTCGTCGAAAAGCACAAAATCTGCATGCAAGAACACAAATATTGGTTTGGTTGACATGGACATTCGAGTTGAAGTAAGCCTTGCGACCATACATTGCCTCTTTGTGCAAGTTTGCTAATCGCCCGAGTTCAAACAGGTTGGGCTCAGAGAACAGAAGCAAGCCATCAGCTGCGGTGAGCGTTTGATCATCAAGTATCTTATCGACGATGGTTTGCAATGATGCACTCCAATGTTCTTGCACTAGAGCCTGTTTGAGATTCGACTTCCAGTGTGGGTCTCTGTCCGCTAATGCGGCCGTTGAAACCCATCCTGTCATACGGGAGCCTCGAATTCATTCTTCAAGAAGATGTGGATGGCTCCACAACTAACGTCGTACGCTGAAGAAACCTGAATTCATCATCAATTTGCGGAACTCTTCTACGAGGAAGACCGTTGATGCTACAGCGATCAATACCATCCAGTCGACACTCTCTAAGGGTGTTGTACTGAGTAGATTTCCAAACTCAATACCAATCAAAGGAAGCTGGAAGGTTGCAAAGTGAACGAAGAGGAACAATAAGAATCCAGATGCAAGAATGGCATAGTTGATTGCTTTGTTTGAAAAGAGACCCAACGTAAAGAGGCTATCTTTTTCTGATCGGCAATTGAGTACGTTGAACAATTGGAAGACAATGAACACTGCAAAGGTCATTGTTTGCGCATCAGCGAATGTAGTGTCTGCGTACGACGTCCATGCACTCAATGCCGCTTCATCTCCGGCCAAGCAATCATCGACGCTAAAGCCAGCATCAGCCTCTGTAGCAAACGGTGCGAGCGAACATTCGTTTCCATAGACGCCTCCACCTGCGAGGAAGAAGACAATCAGCGTACCAATCACCATGACAGCACCAAGATAGAAAATCAATGCAATATCTCGACCATTCGGTAGCCCCTCGTCAACTGGACGCGGTGGGCGTTCCATGACTTTACCATGCCGCTTTTCAACACCAAGTGCGACGGCTGGTGGCCCGTCCATGAGGATGTTGATGACAAGGATTTGTGTCGCAGTGAGTGGAAGTTCCCAACCAAAGATGAACGTCGAGATAACAATAAGTGCCACAGCAGCAACGTTGGTTGAAACTTGATAACGTACGAAATTTCGAATATTTTGGTAGATTTTTCGTCCTTCCTCGACAGCGTGAACAATGTTGGCAAAATTATCGTCTTGAAGGACCATATCCGCCGCATCTTTAGCGACATCCGTGCCTGCGATTCCCATAGCGATACCGATGTTGGCCCCAGATAACGCAGGGGCATCATTAACACCATCTCCGGTCATTGCAACAATTTCACCTTGTTCCTGCAATGAGGAAACAATTCGCATTTTCTGATCTGGAGTGACACGTGAGAAAATTGCTTTTTCGACGGAATCTGAGAGTTCATCCTCGGACATACTGCGTAAATCAGCCCCGCTAACTGGATCTGCTTCTGCACCGTTAATTGACAACTCTTGCCCGATAGCTGAGGCAGTCATATGATGATCACCAGTAATCATCTTGACCTTAATTCCAGCATTCTGGCAAATTCGAATTGCTTCTTTTACCTCTGGGCGTGGTGGGTCCATAATGCCAACAAGACCAAGGAAAATCATACCGTTTTCGACCACTGAAATATCCGTCATTTCTTCATCATCTGCAAGTTTCTTTGCTGCCAAAGCAATGACACGCATCGATTGTGATCCCATTTCTTTGTTTCTTTTCGATGCCTCTTTCAAGTCGTCTTCAGAAATCTCAACAAGTTCACCATCCAAAAAACGATGGGTTGTGATTGGAACAAAGCCACCTGCGGCTCCTTTGGCAAATACCCATCGTTCACCTTCGTATTCGTGGATGACGGACATTCGTTTTCGTTCCGTGTCGAAAAAGAATTCATGCAAACGCGGGTGGCGTTGAGAGAATTTGCGAACCTCTCCATTCAACTTCCAACCAAGAACAGCGCAAGCTGAATCTGTTGGATCTCCTATCGCCGTCCAACGGCCTTCGTGCTTGCTGACTTGTGAATTGTGGCACAATGAAAGACAAGCCGCAAGCAATCGGAACCCCGGATTTGATTGCAACGTTGACATCGAATCTTCGTCAAGTTCACTCCCATCGATGCTTAGTGCGCCTTTTGGATTGAAACCATCTCCAGTCACTCCGTAGTAACCGTCGACGGTGTGAAGTTGTCGTACCGTCATCTCGTTCTTCGTGAGCGTACCGGTTTTGTCAGAACAAATGACGGTCGTTGAACCAAGCGTTTCGACTGCTTTCATTCGTCGAACAATCGCCTTGTGTCGTGCCATGTTACGCATACCAAGCGAAAGCGTGATGACAAGGATGATTGGCAAACCCTCTGGAACAATAGCGACAAAGATCGCAATAGCAGTGATGAATTGCTTAATTGCAACTTCTCGTAGAGGTACGTCGCCTCCGTAAGCAAGAATCAATTTGATCGATACAAGGAGAACGGCACCAACCAGTGCAATGAAACCAAGGAATCGACCCAACGACTCGAGTTTCAATTCAAGTGGTGTCTTTGGCGTTTGGGCTTCTGATATATCACTTGCAATCCGACCAAGCTGCGTGCTCATTCCCGTTTCAACAACGACACCTACTGCACGACCAGTTGCAACGGTTGTGCCCATGTACATCATGTTCCTTCGATCTGCTAGGAGTGTGTTAACATCCATTGGTTCGAGATGCTTTGTGATAGGCTCAGATTCACCAGTCAGTGCTGATTCATCAACTCGACATTGATAGACTTCAAGCAAGCGGATATCAGCAGGTACATTGATTCCTTCCTCAAGTTTTACGATATCTCCTGGTACCAATTCCGTAGTAGGTATCTCTGATTCGAAACCGTCCCGAAGTGTGACGGAATTGGAGATGCTCATCTGTTTGAGAGCGTCCATGGCTTGTTCTGCTTGACCTTCTTGCCAAAATCCAAAGAAAGCGTTGGCTGTTAAAACCAAGAAGATGAAGATGGCATCACCTGGGTGATCTGGTTTGATTGCCAATGCAATGAGAGCTGCGGTGATGAGGAGATAGTTTAGTGGGTCGTTGTACTGCGAAAGAAATCGGATGAATGCAGGAGTTGGCTCAGGCTGATCGAGTTGATTCGGCCCATATTTTTGCATTCTCGTATGGATTTCAGATTGGGTCAGACCATTTGGATTGGCGTCCAAAACCGACAAGACTTCATCATTTTCCATCGAGTGCCAGTTCTGTTGAACCAAGAATATCACACCAGAAGCCAACAAGGAGTCCAGTAGGCGGCCCGTTCCTGATGCCGTGATGGTTTTGATGGAGGAATTCCCATGAAAGTCTTCTCTACAAAAAAAGGCAACGAAAACAGCCGAATCCTTCTCAAACGTTCTTGATTTGGGAGGTTTATGTCCGCTCAAGATGGCCCGTATATTCCTGCGGACCAAGAGCCGAAGGAACTTACACTCCGAGTGTTGGTTGTAGGCGTCCTCCTCGGCATTCTCATGACAGCAGCGAATGCATACCTCGGTCTCTATGCGGGAATGACAGTGTCAGCAAGCATTCCAGCTGCTGTGATGTCAATGCTCATTCTTCGAAGCCTCTTCAAGGACGTGAGTATTCTCGAAAACACTGCCGTTCAAACCATGGCGAGTGCTGGTGAATCTCTCGCTGCTGGCGTCATTTTTACAGTTCCTGCGATGCTCGTCATTGGCATTTGGATTGATATTGAATGGTTTCCTCCGCTCGCTATT
>JAAXIR010000109.1 GCA_012270265.1 Candidatus Poseidoniales archaeon | reverse complement strand
GAACTTGAATCCGTTCTTCCAAAGGCAGCAACGATTTGGTTGGATGCACCATACGATGAGGAACAGATATTGAATGTCCTTTTTGCAACAAATTCGGGAACAACGTTCGATGATGAATTGCTTCAACGGTTCCTCAGAGGTGCCCTCGTGCATCCACGAGGTTCATTGTTGCGAGTATGGGCGCAAATGAACAATCTTCTCAAACAACGAGCACCGATTCCATTGGATGTGATGCGTACATGCATGAATGTCCTGCCAGAACAATGGTGGGCTACGTGGGCGTTGGACTGGCTCGATGCACAGTTGTCAATAGCGGGTGGTCGCGAGTGTCTCGCCCACCATCCGAAAACTTGGCCAACCCTCATCTTCCGGCCCAAAGGAGAACAAATTGGTTTGCCAGGTCATCCTAGACAACACCAAGGCTATCTTGATCGCCCAGCGTTGAAACTCAACACACTGATGCTTCCTGAAGGTGAGGGGACGGCTGCGCTCATGGATGTACATGATATGATTCAACGAATGGAAAACGATGGTTCGGTTCACGTTGGAAGAATTCACCCATTGGTCGGTTGGCTGGCATGTGATGATGAGCCGTGGCCGGATTTTACCATGGAAGCACTCCTTGATGGAAATCCAGAAGTTGCGAAACTTCTGATTGGACGGGCGATGCTGCACCGAATGTCTTGATGGCCGATGTATTGAAATGCAACGTGTTTGAGCGCAGGTCGCCGTACGTGCAACATCAGCCTGAGCTACTGTGAAATTGCAATGACGTCTGATACCAACGATGCGGTCCGCTATCGAAGACTGGGAGGACCCTTCGGGGAGTGAATTCCGGTGCAAAAGCGGAAACCCGGGCTGGACTATGGGTCCTCGATCGACTTCGGGATGAAATCGAGACAACCAACCGGCTCTACAGTACGCCCTGATACCGAGGGTCAGGCCTTCGAGGAAACAATGAACAAGGCCGTTAGGTATCAGGGCACAGCTTTTTGCCACATTCATTCGATTTCAAGCGATGTTCTCAAAGGCCGTATGCTTCAGCCAAGCCTCATGGAAGTGGACCGTTCCTTTCGTCGATGTCTCATCGGTGGAACGTTCGACCGTTTCCACTCAGGTCATCAACTCCTCATCCAAACCGCATTGCGTCAAGCAGATTTCATCGAAGTTCATGTTGTCAACGATGAAATGGCTCAAACAAAAGGTGGATGGATTCAATCCTTAGACGATCGAATGGAAACATTACTCTCTTGGTTGAGCGATACAGCACATTTGCGATACGAAGTACACGTCCTCAACGATCCGCATGGGCCTGCACCGACACATCGAACGGCTGACTGCATCGTCGCTACTGTCGAGACCATTCCTCGATGTCATCAAATCAACGAGCGAAGATATGAGAATGGGCTTCCGCCGCTCTCAATTCTTGAAGCACCACACTTGAGCGATGAACTTGGAGGCATCTTGTCATCGAGTCGCATCCGTCTCGGTCTAATTGATCAAGAGGGACATCCATGGATTCCACCTTCGTACGAAGGAAAGATTCTGCGTATGCCTGCAGTTCTCGATGATGAGTTCAAGACGCCAATGGGTGAATTGTTTGAAGGACCAGAAGATGCTCCTGAGGTGGCCTTATCCGCCATGTTGGAGGCTCTTCCAGAGAATCATGGTACGCTCGTTGCAGTTGGTGATGTGACTGTGAAGGGATTGATGGACATGGGTGTTCTACCAGACATTGCTTTCATTGATGGCCAAACAAAGCGAGAAGCATTGGATGCTTCGCTACTCGTTCGTGGAGACGCGTATGCACAGCAGAGAAGCGTTGTCAATCCACCTGGGCAATTAACGCCTGAACTCTTGGATGTTGTCCGTTGGGCTTTGGAACAAGACCAATCCGTCCTTGTCGAAGTTGATGGCGAGGAAGATCTAGCACCGATGTTTGTGCTCGCAACAGCTCCACTTGGTACGATTGTCGTATATGGTCAGCCCCGGCAAGGCGTTGTTATGCGTATTTTGGATATGGAAGCCAAACATCGTGCAAGAAATCTTCTTGTTCATTTTGAGGCAGAAGGATGAGTGACAAACCCCTCGTAACGGTAACGGTATGCGCCCGTAATGGGGCGCATTGGGTTGAAGATTGTCTCAACGCAATTCACACTCAAACACATCGCCCGTTGGAAATCATTGCCGTCAACGATGGCTCAACGGATTCAACGGGGTCGTTGATGGATGCTTGGATGGAATCGAACGGTGATTCCGATGTGTCCATATCCGTCCTTCATCAGGATGCGTTGGGCTTGTCGGCTGGTCGAATGGCAGCATTGAATCATGCTCAGGGTGAATGGGTCGCCATCACAGACATCGATGTCCGACCTGAACAAGATTGGATCGAACAATTGTTGCTCGCAAATGTTCCAGTTGGAGAAGAAACCATCGTTGCAGTCACAGGTCGAACCATTTTCCAAACACATACCGACATCGTGAGTCGCTTTCGCGCTGTTGAAATCGCCTCAAAGTATCGAAGTCGTCCACGAAGAACCTCGCTGGCGAACGGACCATGTTCGATGTTCAAGCGACAAGCTCTCCTCGATGTCGGAGGCTTTGATCCGAAATGGTATCATGCTGAAGATATGGAAGTCAGCCTTCGATTGTTGAATGCAGGGGGAAGCATCGTCTATGCTCCAGACGCTCTTGTTGCTCACGTACCTGAGGTAGGTGTCCGACGGTTCCTACACAAACGTCGTCGGGACGCTCGTGCTCACGTTCGTATTGTTCGACATTATCCTTCCCGTCAACGTTCTGGGCCTGGTGTTGAGTTCATTGGGAGTGGAAGTATCGCCCTGTCCATTTTCCCAATCACCTTGTTGATGTTGCTGAGCATCGTACCTTTGTTGATGGCCTATCCATTTGAGCAATCATGGACTGAGATGTGGCAAACCCAACTTGCCTTGGGTGGGTTCATGCTTGGCGCTCTTGTTGAATTGATGTTCTGGAGAGGTCCATTGGGTGTCATCACGAGAAGTATGAAGAGCGATGCAGGGAAAAGCAGTATCGTGCTTGCCATTTCTGTACGAATCCTGATTCTACGATGGTCCATAGCCTTGTGGCAAGGCTTGTTACTGGGTTGCTTGGATGCAATGTTTGCTCGAAACGGTCACAAGCGATTGTTTCGCTGATCACATGACGGTTTCGTCACCTGGTGGTGCTCGGCTTACTGCGTTGAGAGCGAAACCAAAAGCGACCAGGGTGATGGATACGGAGTAGACACCAAGGTCAATCCACGTCATGTACATGACACTGTATCCGATGTAGAAACCAAATCCGAGAAGGAGACACCATGCTCCAATAGCTCGCATGAGGCCGCCTTCTGCACCAACAAGTGCAGGCCACGTATCGTTCATGACGAGCGATTGTGCAAATCCTGCAACACCGCCTTCGACCTTTTCGTTGATTGAATTGAGTCCAAGGCCGAGAAGAGCAAGACATGCTCCAATGAACACCATGTCGCCGACAACAAATGCTGGAGCGTCATCTTTGTGACCGAATGCATCGGCGAATGCTTCGAAGGTGAGGAGTCCGCCCCAAGAGACTCGGTACGTTGGGTGAATGTAGCCCAGTGAGTTGAGAATGGCCAGAGTAAGACCCCATACACCGATGGCAATGTACCACTTAGAGAGGGTGACTGAAGGCTTGATGAAGATGTCTGCCAATCCGCCAGACTCTGCGTTCTCTTCACTGCTCATGGACTTGCCGACCCCCATTTGCCATATAAGAACAACGAATCAGAGCGGGCGTTGTTGACGGTAGCGATTGTTGAACACAGTTCGCATGTTTTCATCCGCATTCATCAAGATCTCTTGCGTCTCAACGTTGCTCGGGATGCATGAATTGATTTCCTTGGAGCGACCATATCGCCCACGGCTTCGAGTTCGAGCAGTGATGAGGCCAAGCATGTCGAGGTTGGCAATGATTCCTGAAATGCGTCGTTGTGTCAATGAAGGGAGATTGAGGTAGGAGCATGCCTGATCGTAGACATCGTACAACTGACCGGTTTGGATGTTCTTCAATCCGTTGCGCTCGTTGATGAGAACAGCAGCAAGTACGAGTTTCTGTTGCGTTGGTAGACCTGCAATCACAGGCTCAATTTGGTCAGCTTCAATTTGATGCTGGGCCATGCGGACGTGGTGTTGTTCGACTTTGGTATCGCCAAGTTGCTCCGCTTTCTCGGTTGAAACACGAAGCAGGTCGAGAGCGCATCGAGCATCACCGTGTTCTTGAGCAGCGAAAGCAGAACACAGTGCAATAACACCTTCTGAGACAACATCAGGCGCAATCGATTCATCGGAGCGCTGACGTAGAATGTCTTTGAGTTGCTCAGCATCATATGGTGAGAACAGAATGTCTTGTTGACCAAGACGTGAGCGGACACGAGGGTCGAGGAATTCGGTAAATTTGAGATCGTTCGAGATTCCGATAACACAAGCACGAGCATCGTCAAGGAACGAATTGAGGTTGGTCAGATTGTACAACAAGTCGTCGCCGGCCTTGCGTACGAGATGGTCAATTTCGTCGAGAACAATAACGTACACACCTTTCCTTGAATCCATACGTCGAACGAGTTCTTTGAACACCCGGTCGGTTGGCCAACCTGTGAAAGGAATCTCATCGATTTCATGATCTTCAAGGAGACTGTTACCAATATGAGAGAGCACTCTGTATTGCGTATCGATTTGGCGACAGTTGACGATGACCGGTGTGATGTCTCTTCGCATTTGTTCGCCCTTTTCTTTGAGGAGATTTGTCACGTGGAGTGTTACAGCAGTCTTTCCTGCTCCAGTTACTCCGTAGAGAATCATGTTGGATGGGATTTGTCCGTTCAAAGCCTCGACGAGGTTGAACGCAATACGCTCAATTTCCTTCTCTCGGTGAGGCATGACCGCTGGTCGATGGCTGTGGTGAAGGATTTCTTTGTTTGTGAACAAACTCTGTCTGGAGAGCAATGAATCGAAGATGTTTTTCTTCAAATTTTGACCTCCATTAAATACCCCAAGTTTGGGAGGCTCTCCTCCCGCATCGGGATAGTTTGCTTGAGTCCGAGTCCCCCTCATAAGGATGTCCGTTGAAATTCTTTGGAGGCCTTTATTATTGCAGAAAAGAGGATTTATTTTCAGTGCAATGGTTTCGGGAAATTCCCTTATTATCGGACAAAAAATATCTCAGTTTTCGATGGGAACCCATTCCGAATTCTGGAAATTCCAAACGTCCCCATCCTCCAAATGATGAACATTTTCTGGATGGTCCGGAAGTTCGTCCGTCAAGATTGGCTCGAACCCTGATTGAGGTGTATCAACGAAGGTGTGTGTGATGAGGAGTTTGACATGCGATTGTCGTTCAGCTAGTGATTGTATGTCGTCTGGTTTGTGGTGGTGATCGGATGGGACCCATTGTGGGAACCCCATCTCGACAACAGCAAGTTGGGACCGTTCGATCGCACGTTCGAGATTTTCACAAGGTACGGAATCTCCCGAATGCAAAAAAGAGCATCCATCAGCATGCTCGAAGCGATAGCCGAATGGATCGACAGCATCATCGTGGTGGACTCGGAAACGTTCCCAGTTCCATCCATCGATTGTTCCGGAGCCTGTTTCGATGAATGTGACATTGTCAAGGGCATCATCCAAACTTCCGGGAAAAGCGAGGTTGCACAGCGTCTTCAATCGCGCCTTGACTCCACTTGAACCAACAATGGTGAGATGAGCATTTCCTTCCCGATCGGAGATGTACTTCTTTTCAAGGAGCAGGAAGGGCAAACCAAACACGTGGTCGCCGTGGAGGTGTGTGATGAAGATGGTTTCAATCTCAGCGGGTGAGATGCCAGCACGACGCAAGCTCAGCAAGGCTGTAGGCGGTGCATCGATGATGTGTTTCCTATCAAAGATGAGAAAGGAATGATGGCGCTGATGCGGTAAGAATGCGTTTCCAGTACCGAGCATTCGAATCGCGTGGGTCATGATTCGTGCTGACTTCTCGACTCTTTCAACCCTATGATGCAAGACTATGGACGCTAGAGAATGATGATAAGTAGGCCACAATTGGAAAAAATTGTCGCGACATATGAGGTGTAACCATGAGCAACTGGTCCGCAAAAAACCCATACAATTCGAAGATTACAGAAAACTACGTTCTCAATGGAGAAGGTTCTCGAAAGGAAACGCGCCACATCGTCTTTGACTTGGGCGATTCAGGCCTTGATTACAAAGTCGGAGACGCGCTCGGCGTCCTACCTGAAAACCCTCCACACATCGTCGAGGAACTGATTGAAGTCCAAGGATGGGACCGTGATCAAACCGTTGCTTCTCACAAAGGAGAGAAGGACCTCTACACAGCGCTCAAGAAGGACTACGAAGTCCACATGGCCAACAAGAAATTCGTTCAATCGCTTACCGATAAAATCGTATCTTCTGGTATGTCCATTTCCATGAACATCGTCAAGCGAAGCCGTGACAACATGGACTGGTCAAGTACCTCGGAAGGCGATTTGCCACCCGGCTTGAACTCCAGTCTGCCTTCCGATGACCCTGCTTCCAAGGTCAAGGCCATTGTTGCTGATGCAAAGGCCATCGAAGATTACCTATGGACACGAGACTACGTTGACATCATGCGTGAATTCAACGTCAAGTACTCGCCGGAAGAATTCCTCGAACTTGCTGATCGACTCAAGCCGCGTCTCTATTCCATCGCTTCATCGCATGATGCGCATCCTGGATTTGTCGAGTTGACCGTCGGTATTGTTCGCTTCAATTACCATGACCGCCAGCGTGGGGGATTGTGCACACAATACATGGCCGATGAGGTCGTCATGAACAAGACCGACGTTGGCGTCTTCATGTCTCCAACCAAGTCCTTCATTCTACCAGAAGACCCGAACACGGACATCATCATGGTCGGTCCAGGTACGGGTATTGCACCATTCCGTGCCTTCATGGAACAGCGTGTCCATGACAAAGCACCCGGTCGAAACTGGTTGTTCTTTGGCGACCAATCAGAGAAGACAGAGTACTACTACAAAGATGAGATTGAAGGCTGGCTCGATGGTGGCCACATGTACAAGTTTACCACAGCATGGTCTCGTGACCAGGAGGAGAAAATCTACGTTCAACACCGCTTGAAAGAACACGGGGCTGAAGTGTGGGAGTGGTTTGAAAATGGAGCCTACTTCTACATCTGTGGTGACAAGCAATACATGGCAAAGGACGTTCATCGAGCTCTCATCGAGATCGCTATTGAGCACGGTGGAATGTCAGAGGCAGATGCTACACACTTCATCGAGAAGACCATGATGAAGGAACAGAAGCGATACTTGCGTGACGTGTACTGATCAATCCTCATCGATTTGGAACGCCCAAATCGACTGTTGTTGTCCATCGACAACGATTTTGTCGATGCAGGTAACAAATGGCGACTTCCGCAAGGCTCGCGACAGAATATGGGCTTGAACAGGTCTTCCTTCAGAAGACAAGGCTTCGATGATTTCACGGGTCGTCAAGGGTCCATGCACTCTCAAATGTCCAACAATCCAATCAGCATGTTCTCGCTGCAGGCGACGCTCCTCAGTCCATCGCTTGCGCATATCACTTGAAACGCAAACATCTGTTTAAACACATGTGATTGAACTTTGAATCATGCCCGAAGGTCCAGAGATTCATCGGGCTGCGAATACAATCCGCCGGGCACTTGAAGGGCAGATCATCACCCA